>JAQXJU010000066.1 GCA_029009115.1 Bacteroidales bacterium
CCACTTTCTTTTAAAGACTCTTTAGTAATATGAAAAAAATAAGTTGCGTCAGATTTGAATGACATTTTCGAGGTCAGATTTACACCCGAAGAAGGAGCATAGCCGTAGCTATGTGACTGATGAGGGAGGAAATATGGACCGGAAAGATTTTCAAAGATGATGCAGGTTATTTTTTGAGGATTACTTAGTTCCCCCGAGAGAAACTGCTTATTTGAACCGCACTGCGAAAACCAGCATTATCGAACGGGACATCAAACGGTTATATATTCTGTTCAAGTATTCTTCTGCAACAATGAAGGACTCCGAACAATTCATATTGAGGAAATCCGAGAACTCAAGACTGATTCTCCTCTCAAGGTTCTCTCCAAATTTGTAACTGATGCCAAAATCGGGGCTGAAATATTCGTTGTCCAATCCGACCTCAGAAATATTATTCCTATATATACCTGAAAGAGTAAGTTCAAGATGCTCGAAAAGGCGAGAAGTTATGCGGGCGCTGAGAGTATGTGAGAAATCCTGAACCGTCCCATATCTGTCGTTATGTGATATGGCCCAGGACGGGCTGTAAGATGCCGTGCAAATAAGCCATTGGGCTGGAGTTCCCTGATAACCGACAGTTGCAGAAATATCATTCCGAAGATTGTTGCCGCTTTGCCCCATCATCAAATAGGGATTTAAAGACAGGATATGTCCCAGCCCTATATTGAATGTACTGCTTATGGCTTTGATACGCTTCCCTATGTTTATCTTGCTGTTGGTCTTGAATGCGGTTTTTCCATTTACTGGCTGAGAAAGAATTGTCCCCGGCATTGCAACATAATTGAATTGCGGAAGTAAAGTCTCTTCCGTAACGGGTATCACGGCATTGATTATTGGATCGGATACTACTTCTATGCTGGATTTGAACCAGCCGTTGATGCTGTGTTTGAACAGATTAAGCGACAGGTTCAGGTCAAGCTTGCGATTCAGCGGAGACTTCAAGTCCGGATTGCCTGCAATCAGCTGTATTGTGGACGAATTGTCCAACCTGTTTCTCAAGTAGTATGAGTTCGGGAGGCTTCCATATTCGCGATAATCCAAGGTCAACTTTACATTCTTGTTGTTAAGCGCAAGACTCAGCATAGGAAACAGTCGGGACAGGGAGTGCTTCTTTGAAAACTCTTCCGGGAGTTTGTCAGTAATAATTGTCTCTTCTCTGGAATAGAACAGTCCTGCTGAAGCATAAAAAGAATCGTATGGTTGCCCGTAGGATAGAGAGAAGGAACCATCGAAAATGTTACGGGTTTCGCTTAACTGATATGTGTTGATATAATCAGGCAACGACAAAACCGGTTCCTGGGCCAGGTAAGTATTGTTTGAATTGACAACTCTTTCCCTCCCGAATATTTCCATTGACATTTTCGAGGACAGCTTGCCCGTATATTTGACTCTGAACAAAGGTTCAAATGACTTTCCGTAACCGTCACCGACAGAATAAATTCTGTTGTCACTGTTCAAAGTGTCCACTATGCTGCCTTGAAGATTTGTCTGCTTGTACTGCATCTCGCATAATGCATCAAGACTGCCATGTCCTGTCATAGCCTTGAATGAGACACTGCTTTCTGCGGATGCCGATTTTGTCGTCTTATTGTCAGACATTTCCCTGAAGATTTCATCTGCATTTGAGGAATAGAAGCGGGTCTTTTCCTCTTCAAGTTCAAAATCTTTGTCCAGATTTGCGTGAATATAATATCTCAGTTGATATTTGTCCTTAAAGGCGTGGGAATAATCGGCGAATGCCTTCAGGTTAGAATTCTTGTTTGTTCTTTCGGAATCATTTGCATATCTCGAACCATATAGTGGAGAAGTTTTCAGGTATTCTTTTTCAGTATAGATGCCTGACACACTTCTGTTGCCGCTATACAGCAAAGCCAAAGACAATTGGTAATTGTTATCC
This sequence comes from Bacteroidales bacterium, assembly GCA_029009115.1. GTDB lineage: Bacteria > Bacteroidota > Bacteroidia > Bacteroidales > UBA932 > Cryptobacteroides. Next base: position 1,937 of record JAQXJU010000066.1, read on the forward strand.
CGAAATGAGCCGTAAGAGAAAGATGCTTCAGAAACTGACATCGGGGAGGTTGAAGCCTTGGGATTAGAAGATGTACCAGTATTTCTGGATGCTCCGAGGTTAATCGTAATCGAGGGTTTATCCGCCGAGAACCTTGACACGTCTGCTCCTGCTCCATATGCGAATTGGTCCGATCGGTAATGAGTCTTGTCGGGATAGCCGCCTGCCTTGAGGTAAAGCTGCAGGCTGGATATTTCATCTATGGCCTTGTGCGTTATTACGTCAATAATGTGTTGTTTGCCAGACAGAGTATCGGCAGCAAGCAGACGGTTTTGATCAAATTGATCATATACTTTGATCTGTTTGACATCTGTTGCATAGAGAAGGTCCAATGCTGATGCTATATTGGAGCCGAAGATGGTAGTTCCGTTCACAAGTATCTTGTCAACAGGTTTACCGTCTGCGATGACATTCCCGTCAGAAAAATCGATACCCGGAATCTTAGACAGCAGACTGGCCAGATTGTCACCTTTCATTGCTTTCAACTGGGAGACATTATATACTATCGTGTCCCCCTTGGATACCATCAGCATCGCGTCATCTTTGAACACCAATGTTGTCAGTGTATCCGTCGATTCAACCATCGATATCGAGAGAATGGTGTTATAGGAGTGTATCTGAATCTTCTTATCCAATTTCTTATATCCCAGAAGATTAACACTTACTCTCAGGGTATCTTTCAGGTTAAACTGGTGTCTGGAATAAGCATTCCCTTCTCTGCCGGTTACCAGATTCAGTTGAGTAGTCTTGTTCGAAATCTGAACTGACGCTCCCAAAATAGGACCTGCCGTCAAGGAATCTCTTACCTGAACGTACAACTCATTAAGGGTAGCATTGCCTTGCGGGATTTCTTTTATGGATTGAGCCTGACTGTTATGAGATACAAAAAAGATAACAATCAGTACGAAGGCTAATCTGAATCGACGGCCACTCATAAACATGAATGCTTGGTTAGAAATATTTTTCAAATTTAATAGTTCTTTTCTAGTTATCAAAATAGATATCGCAATACCTGTTTGCAACTTCCGTCTTAGGGAGTTATCTTTGCAATCCAAACATCACATTAAATGAAAGCACAAGACAAGCACGTGGTAGCCGTCAGCTACCGTCTCGAAGTTGAAGGTAAGATTGCAGACAGCGCAAGCGCCGAGGCCCCTCTCGAATACATCCAGGGAACAGGTATGCTTATCCCCGGTTTTGAGGCCGCTGTTTCAGGTAAGGAACCCGGCGAGAGTTTCGAGGTAACCCTTCAGCCTGAAGAAGGCTATGGAGTATATAATCCTCAGTACTGCTTCCCTATCCCCAAGTCATCATTTGAAGTTGACGGCAAACTGCGCGAAGATCTTCTTCACATAGGAGCAATAATCCCTATGCTTAACAGCAACGGGCAGGTTATCCAGGGAACCATTGCCGAAATCGCCGAAGACAGTGTTACCATGGACTTCAACCATCCTATGGCCGGAAAGGTTCTTCACTTTACAGGAGAGGTTGTTTCGGTACGCCAGGCCACAATGAAAGAACTCAGTGAAGGTCTTCACGGCGAGTATCTTCCTCACGAGTGTCACTGCAAGCACGGCGAAGGCGAAGGGTGCTGCCACGGAGACGGACACTGCGAGGGCCACGGCGAAGGGCACTGCGAGGGTCACGGAGACGGACACTGCGAGAACCACGGCGAAGGCAAAGGGTGCTGCTGCGGGAAAAACTAAGCTTTTGAAGCTAAATATCAGAGCGGCGGCTGTTGCGGAAGATAGTGGCAAGTCCGAGTCCGGAGATGATGTGCCAGATTCCCCACCACGCAGTAACAAACAGCATTCCCCCATACATAACCCCGGTTTCGGGGTTGTTCCATATTTCAGGCTTGAAGATTGTCGGATTCAGCAGAAGAGTCAGTCCCAGGCCTGAATTCTGTATTCCCACCTCTACTGTGACCGACCGGCGGTCTTTGATTGGCAGTTTCATAAGCGATGCTCCGGCAAAACCCACTCCGAATGCACAGGCATTGTGAACTAGCACCAGAAGGAATATCCAAAGTATGTAGCTTAAGAACAGCTGCCAGTTGGGGATAAACATTCCCAGCACCATCACGCCGAAGACAAGCAGTGAAAAAATGCTGAAAGGGGACTTCAGTTTTGAGGCTGCTTTGGGGAAACGGTGCGAGAAGAGCATCCCGAGTACAATCGGAACAGCCAGAATCACGAATACCGTCTTGAATATCTCAGAAAAAGGTATGACGAGCTGAGGTATGGTCAGAGTTCCGCTCAGAGAGGCATACTTGAGATACAGATTTCCCCACATCCAGAAGTTCAGAGGTGTGATAACGGGCGAACATATGGTAGATACCGCCGTCATAGTGACCGAAAGTTCGACGTTTCCCTTGGAGAAGGAACTTATGAAGTTAGAGATGTTTCCTCCGGGACAACTTGCCACAAGTATCATCCCCAGAGCCACCATAGGAGTAAGAATCTGGTTAAATATCAATATAATGGCAAAAGTCACAAGCGGCAGCCCTATCCACTGGAGAGCAATTCCGGTAAGAATGGACTTGGGCTTTGAGAAAACATCCTTCAGAGAGTCGAGCCTGATTCCCAGCGCGATCCCGAACATTATCAGGGCGAGCACTATGCTCATCACGATTCCGGTACCGCCTCCGAGATTCAGCTGAACTGCATCAAGCGAGGCGAACTGTTCCTTTATCATACGCAATATCAGTTTGTACAGAAAGCAAATATACACAAATTTCTTATCTTTGTTGTTTGCACATATTCGCCAGACCGAATAACGATGAAAACTGCTGTCGTCATACTAAACTGGAATACCGAGGCTTATCTCAGGAGTTTCCTCCCGCCCCTTCTGGAATCACTTCCCGAAGACGCTTCCGTAATAGTAGCCGACAACGGATCCACCGATGGTTCAAGAGAGGTCCTGAAAGAGCTGTTTCCGCAGGTCCGGAGCATACTCCTCGACAAGAATTACGGCTTCACAGGGGGATACGACAGGGCGATAGGTATGCTCCTCGAAGAAGAAGAATCCCCTGAGTACGTTCTGCTGCTGAATTCCGACATCCTTGTCAGCGGAGACTGGCTGCAGCCCCTGACTCAGTGGATGGACTCGCATCCCCAGTGCGGAGCCTGCGGTCCGAAGCTGCACGCCCTTGAGCCTGACGGCAAGGGAGGATGGATCAAGACGGGACGTTTTGAGTATGCTGGAGCCGCCGGAGGTCTTCTCGACCGTTTCGGCTACCCCTACTGCCGGGGCCGGGTCCTCAAAATGGTAGAGCAGGACTTCGGACAGTACGACTCCCCCAAGGACGTTCTATGGGTCAGCGGGGCCTGCCTGATGGTACGCAGTTCCGTATGGAAAGAGCTCGGAGGCCTGGACGACCGCTTCTTCGCCCATATGGAAGAGATAGACCTGTGCTGGAGGATGCAGCTTCGCGGCTGGTCGGTCAGCGTGGTGCCGGATAGCGTCGTATGGCATCTCGGAGGCGGATCGCTCCCTAAGGACTCCCCCTGGAAACTTCGCCGCAACTACTGCAACAACCTGCTGATGCTTGAAAAGAACCTCCCCGACAGCTTCCGAGCCCGGAATCCCCGTCTGAGTGCGGAAAGATGCCGCAGGAAAGCATCGGTAAGGATTTTCCAGCGGAAGTGCCTCGATTTGGTAGCGGCCCTTGTCTATTGTCTCCAGGGGCATCCCGAATATGCTGCGGCCGTGCGTGACGGACACCGAGAATACCGCAAGCTCCGCACCGAACCCCAGGGGAACCCTCTGGCAAAGGTTCGGGATACTGACGCAAGTTGGAGCAGTGCCCGATACGGGGCCCCCGCCGAAGGGAGCAGTTCCCGATACGGGGTCAGCGCCCCGGAATGCGCCCCCAGCGCCCCGACCTGCGCCCCTTGTCCCCCCGCCGGATTCACCTCCCTGTTCCTGCTGGCGGCATACTACACCCGGGGCAAGGACATATTCAGATACCTGAAAGAAACGAAGAAATACCTGTAATACGATGAAAATCATCATTGAAGGCGCCGGAGAAGTCGGCTCACATCTTGCAAAGATGCTGCGTTCAGCGGCCAACGAGGTTACGGTGATAGACAACGACA
>JAQXJU010000067.1 GCA_029009115.1 Bacteroidales bacterium
AGACACTTTAGTTTTTAGTAATACAGCTTAGTTATGGACAATTTCGAGAAGAAGTACGTCGAGAGCTTTATGAGCAGCCTCGTCGCAAAGAATCCCGGTGAGACAGAGTTCCACCAGGCAGTCAGGGAAGTGCTAGTCAGCGTTGTTCCCTATCTTCACGCCTACCCCCACCTTCTGGACGGCAAGATTATGGAGCGTATGGTCGAGCCTGAGAGGGTAATCATCTTCCGTGTCCCCTGGATGGATGACAAGGGAGAGATTCAGATTAACCGCGGTTACCGTGTACAGATGAACTCTGCAATCGGCCCTTACAAAGGAGGGATTCGCTTCCACTCGAGTGTCAATCTGAGCATTATGAAGTTCCTTGCCTTTGAGCAGACCTTCAAGAATGCCCTTACGACCCTGCCTATGGGCGGTGCCAAGGGTGGCTCCGACTTCAACCCCAGAGGGAAGTCCGACGCCGAGGTAATGCGTTTCTGCAAGAGCTTTATGACTGAGCTTCAGAGGCATATTGGCCAGGATACCGATGTGCCTGCAGGCGATATCGGTGTCGGCGGCAGAGAAATCGGATACCTCTTCGGACAGTACAAGCGCCTTCGCGACGAGTTTACCGGAACCCTTACCGGCAAGGGACTTGCCTGGGGCGGAAGCCTTCTGCGTCCCGAAGCTACCGGATACGGCACCTGCTACTTCGCACAGGAGATGCTCGCCACCCGCGGGGATTCCTTCCAAGGCAAGACAGTGGTGATTTCCGGCTCCGGGAATGTGGCCCAGTATGCCGCCAAGAAGGCTATGCAGCTTGGCGCCAAGGTCGTCACCCTCTCAGATTCCGACGGATTCGTGTATGACCCCGACGGACTCGACGAAGAGAAGCACGCCTATGTGATGCACTTGAAGAACGTTCAGCGCGGCCGTATCCGCGAGTATGCAGCCAAATATCCTTCGGCCCAATACTTCCCCGGCGAGAAGCCCTGGAGCATTGCCTGCGACATCGCAATGCCCTGCGCCACCCAGAACGAGCTTGACGGAGATGCCGCCGCAACCCTTCTCGCAAACGGATGCATCTGTGTTGCCGAAGGTGCCAATATGCCCAGCACCCCCGAAGCTATCGAAAAGTTCCAGGCTGCGAAGATTCTCTATAGCCCCGGAAAGGCTTCGAACGCCGGCGGAGTTGCCACCTCGGGACTCGAGATGACCCAGAACTCAATCCGTCAGAAGTGGACCTCGGAGGAAGTCGATGCCCAGCTGCACCGCATTATGTCCGACATCCACGCCTCTTGCCTTAAGTACGGCACCGAGGAAGACGGTTATATCAATTACGTCAAGGGAGCCAATGTTGCCGGCTTCATCAAGGTAGCCGGTGCTATGATGGATCAGGGTCTGGTATAGACCCCCACCCCTAGCGCACAAAGCCAAGCTGCGATGAAGGATTATACAACGTTGATGGCCAGGCGGATACGCCGTATCCTGCTGATATGTAACAGCTACGACAGTTTCTCGCTCGAAGAGGACGGCCGTATCGAGACACGTATCGCCCAGGAGTATGCCGACCTTAACCTCAGCAATCCTCCTGAGTTCAAAAGGGTTGAAACCACAAGCGATGCACTCGCCCTTCTGGAAGAGGGCCAGCGTTTCGACCTGGTCATCACGATGTATTTCGTAGGGGAGATGAGCGTCTTCGACTTTGCCAGCAAAGCCAAGACCTTCGACCCTTCGATGCCTATTGTCCTGCTGTGTTCCTTTGCCCGCGAGGTATATAGGAAGATAGCTCAGAACCCTTCATCATCAATTGATTACGTATTCTGCTGGAATAATTCCACAGACCTCTTGATTGCCATCATCAAGCTCCTTGAAGACTCCCTTAACGCCGAGCACGACATCACGGAATACGGAGTTCAGGCAATTCTTCTGGTCGAAGATTCGGTCAGGTACTATTCGGCCTATCTGCCCGTTCTGTACAAACTTGTGCTACAGCAGAATATCGAGTCTATCAAGGACGCGCTCAATGAGAAACAGCAGATTGCCCGCAAGCGTTCGAGGCCGAAGATTCTGATGGCTACCAACTACGAGGATGCCGTTTCGCTCTACCGTCGCTACAAGGACAACCTCCTCGGAATCATCAGTGACGTGGGCTTTGTTCTCAGGAAGGGCGACCGCTCCGAGGACGAAAAGATAGACGCTGGAGTTGACCTCTGCCGTCTGGTCAAGGCCGACAATCCCCGTATGCCTTTCCTTATGCAGTCTTCGCAGGAGAGTATGCGTCAGGTTGCACGACAGATGGGAGTGGGCTTCCTGCTGAAGTCGTCGAGCCTTCTGACACAGGAACTTTCGGAGTATATCTCGCGTGAGTTCTGCTTCGGAGACTTTATTGTCACCGACCCTGTCACAGGTATTGAAATTGCCCGCGCGAGGGACCTGCACGAGTTTGAGGATCTCCTCAAAACCATTCCTGCACCCATCTTCAAGAGCCTTTCGGACAAAAACTACTTCTCGAAGTGGCTCTTCGCCCGAGGTCTGTTTTCAATTGGAAAGGTTCTCAGCCCGCTCAGGCTGAATTCAGATGACGATATCGAAGCTCACCGCCTGAACGATGCGAAACTCATTCACGATTACCGCATCTCACAGGCTCTGGGGGTAGTTGCATCCTTCTCGCCCGAGACCTTCAACGACGCTTTCTGGTTCTCGCGGCTTGGGAACGGATCGCTCGGAGGAAAGGCACGCGGTCTGGCTTTTCTGAACAGCGTCTTGCAGAAGCACAACCTTTACGACAAGTGGGAGGATGTGCGTGTGACTGTGCCTCGCACTTTGGTCGTAACGACCGACTACTTCGACCGTTTCATCGAGGACAACGGCCTGAAGTATGTCATCGAGGCTTCGCTGAGCGATGCCGAACTGCTTTCGGAGTTTGTGGCCTCGCAGTTGCCTTCCGACCTTACCGAAGCCCTCAGGGTCTTTGTGAAGGTGACGCGCAAACCGCTTGCCATTCGCTCCTCTTCCAAGCTGGAAGACTCTTATCATCAGCCTTTTGCAGGGGTCTATTCGACATATATGATTCCCTCGACCGAGAATGTCGATCAGCAGGTGCGTCTGCTCTCCAAGGCTATTAAGAGCGTCTATGCGAGTGTCTATTTTGCTTCAGCCAGGGGCTACATCATTTCTTCGGGGAATGTTATTGCCGAGGAGAAGATGGCCATAGTCATTCAGGAAATCTGCGGCAGCCGCGAGGGGGACTTTTTCTTCCCGACACTTTCGGGAGTCGCCCGTTCTGTCAATTTCTATCCCGTTGGCCACGAGACCCCCGAAGACGGAGTCGTGAAGGTGGCATACGGGCTCGGCAAGGCCGTCGTTGACGGGGAGCAGGTTCTCCGCTTCTCGCCCCGTTATCCCAGGCACGTGCTTCAGACTTCGACCCCTGAGCTTACGACGACCCAGACCCAGAGAGTAGTTTACGCTATGAATCTGCGTCCTGAGAAATTCAAGACTTCGACAGACGACGCGGTGAATATCTCGCGCCTCGATGTTTCTCAGTGCACTTCCTTCAAGTCGCTTTCTCAGGTTGTATCTACCTGGGATATTGAAAATCAGCGTATTGTAGATTCGGGCTTCCCTCAAGGTCCCAAGTTCATCACCTTTGCGCAGATGCTCCGCTACAATACCTTCCCCCTTGCCCAGATAACCCGGGAACTTCTGGAGATTGCCAAGTCGGAGATGAAATGCGAGGTCGAAATTGAATTTGCGGCTGAGATCGGTGACGGTGATTCGCCCGCTGTATTCAATGTCCTGCAGGTCCGGCCCATTTCGTCGGATACCCGTTATGCCGATATCGACTGGAACTCGATAGATGTCTCTTCCGCGTTCCTGCGCTCTTCCTGTGCCCTGGGTACTGGTTGGGTCGAGGAGGTGCGCGACGTGGTGTATCTTCGCAAAGAGGCCTGGGATGTCCTCAAAACCTATGATATTGCCGCTCAGGTGGCTGCTCTCAACTCTGAGATGCTGCATCAGAAACGGGGCTATGTCCTGATAGGATTCGGACGCTGGGGCTCCAGCCAGCCTTCGCTCGGTGTTCCTGTACGTTGGAGCGACATTTCCGAGGCCAAAGCCATTGTGGAATGCGCCCTGAAGGATTTTCAGATAGATCCGAGCCAGGGGACGCATTTCTTCCAGAATCTTACTTCTTTCAATGTGGGATACATCAATGTCAACGAGTTCTCCAACCCCGATGACCTGCTCGATTTCAGCGTACTTGATGCCCTCCCCGCCATTTATGAAACCGAATATGTCAGACACGTCAGATTCCCCGAAGACCTGGGCATCTGCATCGACGGCAAAACCAATAGAGCCATAATAAAATGCAAAAAGTAATCATCCTGGATTTCGGTTCACAGACCACCCAGCTCATAGGACGCCGTGTCCGCGAACTGGGGACCTTCTGCGAAATTGTACCGTGGAACAAATTCCCCGCCGGCGACCCTGATATTATTGGGGTGATTTTGAGCGGTTCCCCCTTGAGTGTCTATGCCGAGGATGCCTTTCATCCTTCGCTCGATGGCATTGTGGGCAGATATCCCGTACTTGGGATCTGCTACGGCGCCCAACTGCTTAGCTACCTCTACGGAGGTCGGATAGAGCCGGTAGGAACCCGCGAGTACGGACGTGCCAACCTGACTTTGCTTGAGCCGTCGGACCCTCTGCTGAAGGGTATCGACGAGGGCTCGCAGGTTTGGATGAGCCACGGCGATTCCATAACCGCCATCCCCGAGGGATTCAGGACCATCGCTTCGACTGGGACAGTTGCTAACGCTGCTTTCTCCCTGCCGCAGAAGAAGGTCTGGGGCGTGCAGTTCCATCCCGAGGTGGCTCACTCCGTTCAGGGAACTCTTCTGCTGGAGAATTTCGTCGAGGGTATCTGCGGAAGCCGCCGCGAGTGGTCCGCAGGCTCTTTCGTCGATCAGACTGTGCGTGAACTCAAGGAAGAACTTGGAGATGACAAGGTTATTCTCGGGCTCAGCGGGGGAGTGGACTCTTCGGTGGCGGCAGTGCTCCTGAACCGTGCCATCGGGAGCAATCTTACCTGTATCTTCGTGAACCACGGACTATTGCGCAAGAACGAATATGAAGATGTCCTGAGAGACTACCAGTGCCTGGGGCTCAACGTGATAGGTGTGGATGCCGGAAAAGAGTTCCTCTCTGAACTCGAAGGGGTGAGCGAACCTGAGCGCAAGCGCAAGATTATTGGTGCCAAGTTTGTCGAGGTGTTCAATTCCGAGGCATCGAAGATTGAGGGAGCCAGTTGGCTTGCCCAGGGAACCATTTATCCCGACCGTATAGAGAGCTGCAATATTACTGGAAAGGTTATCAAGAGCCATCACAACGTTGGCGGTCTGCCCGAGGAGATGAAACTCAAGCTCTGCGAGCCTCTCAAATGGCTATTCAAAGACGAGGTGCGTGCCGTGGGCGAGAGTCTGGGTATGCCCCGTCATCTGGTTTACAGGCATCCCTTCCCAGGTCCGGGGCTTGCGATTCGTATTCTGGGTGACATCACTCCCGAAAAGGTGCGCATTGCCCAGGAGGCGGATGATATATTTATCAGGGGACTTCGCGAATGGGGGCTTTACGACCAGGTTTGGCAGGCGGGTGTTATACTGCTTCCGGTCAGGTCGGTCGGTGTGATGGGCGACGAGCGCACCTATGAGCGCACGGTTGCACTCCGCGCCGTGACGAGCAGCGATGCTATGACTGCAGACTGGGCCGACCTTCCGACGGACTTCCTCCGCAAGGTCAGCAACGAAATAATCAATAAGGTAAAGGGCGTTAACAGAGTATGTTACGACATCTCTTCAAAACCGCCCGCAACTATCGAGTGGGAATAATCTATGAACGAACTTGAAGAAAAGAGAGAAGAGATAAGGGCCGTTGATGAGCAGATGGCTAGACTCTTCGAGCAAAGGATGCGCCTTTCGGAGGATGTGGCCGGCTACAAGGTACGCAGCGGGCTGCCTATTTTTGATGCAAGCCAGGAGGCGAAGGTTATCGCCGGCAGGTCGAGCCTCATTTCCGACCCCGTGCTCAGAGACTACTATACCCTGTTCCTGCGTAAGACAATGGACCTCTCAAAGGCTTATCAGGGCCGTTTGATGAAGGGTATGAAGGTGGCTTATTCCGGAGTTCCGGGGGCATTTGCTCAGATTGCTGCAAGCCGCGTATTCCCCGATGCCGATTTCATCTCCTGCCCCGACTTCGAGAGTGCTTACAAAGCTTGCGAAGACGGAATGGCCGATGTTGCAATTCTGCCCATCGAGAACAGTTATGCCGGTGATGTGGGTGCCGTTATGGACCTGAGTTTCAGCGGGAATCTCTATATCAATATGATGCTTGAGATGGATGTGACCCAGAATCTTCTGGGCATCCACGGAGCCCACGAGAGCGACATCCGTACGGTTGTAAGCCATCCCCAGGCTCTGGAGCAGTGCGCCGCTTTCATTCGCTCGCACGCGCTGACCGAGAAGGAGTTTGCCAACACTGCCCTGGCCGCACAGTACGTCTCGCAGATGAACGACCCTTCAGTTGGAGCCATCGCTTCGGCCGAAACCGCCAAACTATATGGTCTTGAGGTCATTACGCCCGATATCAATGC
>JAQXJU010000068.1 GCA_029009115.1 Bacteroidales bacterium
TGGTAATGTCAATCCAGGAAGCATTATGGATACTTTCGATGGTGCCACTGCCGTCATAGTCGGGCGATGCCATAACAAAGAACTGTGTCTTGGGGTCCTGCGTGCCGAAGTAGACATTCGTATTGAAAGAAAAGTCGAAACTCTTCAACCTGGCGACCCTGCCGTCCCTGTAGGCAAACTCTCCTCCGAAATCACCGGGATAGATTGAAATCACATCCGCGGACTCTGTGAAGTTGAACGTCACCTTGTAAACGGGGACCTCTCCCACTCCTACAAGGACGCCGTCCTCATATATCTCTTTTTTTTCTGTAGCTTCCGTTATCTGGTAGTCGATAAAGTCAAATTCAGGCTCGCTGACCTCGAAGTTATCCACGCACGACTGCAGGCAGAGGCTGAAGATTGCCAAATAAATCAATATCCGTTTCATTATTTTTTCGTTAATTATGTTGCACTACCATCCTTCATTTTGCGTGAGCAATTTGTTGACCGCTCTTTCATTCGTAGGGATAGGCCACAGAATGTGCTTGTTATCAATTCTTTCGAGTCCCACGATGAATGTCCTGGTACTCTCAGACAGACCGCTGTCAGCGGAAGCGTTCCTGTAGGTCGCAATCATCGACTTGTACGCGTTGACGTAGATGCCCCAGCGGATCAGGTCGCCGCGTCTCAGACCCTCGAAGCACAGTTCTCTCGCACGCTCGTCCTGGAGGAACTCGAGGAAGTCCTGACGCGTAGCCGGGACATTGCTCCCCTCCAGCAGTGAGGCCTCAGCCCTTCCCCTTACCAGATTGACCGCGTCAATGGCTTCCTGCGTAGGTCCGTCATTCAGGAAATTCTCAGCCTCGGCGTACATGAGAAGAACATCCGAATAGCGCAGAAGAGGGTAGTTGATAGGAGTGTAAATGGTCTTTGGGAATACGACTTCCCATTCTCTTCTGTATTTGCCGGGATAACGTCCCCATATTTGCGTCTTGTCGCTGGTATAATATTTTTTGGAGCCGTCCTTGTTGTAGCTGAACGGGGCGATGGCGAGATCCCTGCGCAGGTCAGTGTATCCGCTGTCGTCATCATCGTCGTCTTCATACATATGGAATAAAGTGGCAGTAGCCCTGAGGTTGCCGTTTGCACTTCCCATAGGAGAACTCTTGACACTATAGATCCCGTTCAAATCCCCGTTGCGGCCGGCCAGTGAATACTGGTCGGTGTTGTTGCCATAGAATTCGACTTCCCAGATGCTTTCAAGAATGTCGTACTTGTCGGCCGCGTAATTCTTGAACACTTCCTCAAACGACGGATTGAGCCTGTGCGTGACACCTACTTCTTCCGGAGTCATCACAACCTGAGCCCACTTTTTAACATCGGCATATTTATCTGTATTCAGCAGAGGATAGCCTGCCCAATGCAGATAGACTCTTGCCAGAATACCGGCAACGGCAGACTTCGTGACTATGCCGCCGCATCCGGGGTCATTGTCGGTAACCTCCGCCTTACGCACGAGATAGAAAGCCGTTTCCATATCTTCGGTAATTCTGGAATATACCTCCTCTGAAGGCGTTCTCGGCACTTTCAGACTGTCCAGGCTGACAGTGGGGGTCACGACCAGAGGGACATCGCCGAAATTCGTCACGAGCAGGAAATAGAAATACCCTCTGAGGAACAAAGCCTCTCCGCGGATTTCATCCCTTGTCTGCTCGTCGCTCACTTCTGCCTTGTCCACATAAGAAAGCAGGTAGTTGGCCGAATTGATGCCGGTGTACAGCCTGTCCCAGAAATTGGAAATGTCAACGTTCGCCGCATTGTACTTGAAAAGAGCCACATTCGCCGTCTCTTCCTTTCTGAAGTAGCACAATTCTCCGTCTGCACCCATACGGTTCGTATAGTTGGACCCGTACAGATAAGTGCTCCTCAAAGTGCTGTAAACGCTTGTAAGAGCTGCCTTCAGATTTTTTTCATTCGAGTAGAAATCGTCCGGCGACACGAAATCCTTCGGTTTCGTATTCAGAAAGTCCGTGCAGGACTGCAGCAGCAGCGCCTGGAAGACAACTGCTGCAAGGATAAGTATGTTATATCCTGTTTTCATAGAATTCCGCTTATAAAGTTATAGTGATACCGAAAAGGAACCTCCTGGAGTGCGGATATGCAGAGAAGTCAAATCCGGGAGTCAGGACGGAATTGTTGACAGATACTTCGGGGTCGAGGCCGGAATATCCGGTCCACGTAAACAAGTTCTGGGCCGAGGCATTGAGAGCCAAACGGTTGACTCCGAATTTCTTCGTAAACTGCTTAGGCAGCGTGTAACTCAAGGCGAGTGTCTTGAGCCTCAAATAAGAGCCGTCTTCAATAATGCGGGAAGACAGTGCCAGGGGACCTGCCCCTCCGGTACGGAACATTGTATTCGAGGGGTTCTCCGGAGTCCAACGGTCGCTGTATGATGCAAACTGGTTGATCAGTCTGGTATTCAGAGGATTGCCTTCAAACACATACCTGTTCGCGTTCATCAGCTCTCCTCCGTATGACCACTGGAAGAATATATTCAGGCTTAATCCCTTGTAATTGAACACATTCGAGAAGCCGCCAGTATGCTTGGGCATAGGATTGCCGATGATGGTCTTGTCTTTGTCATCCACGACGCCATCCTCATTCAGGTCCTTGTACTTGATATCTCCGGGCTGGATTATATTCCGAGGGTCTCCGTTCGTAGGGATGTTGTCTTTCAGGACATACTTTCCCCCTTCGGAATCGAAATCCTCATATTGATAGACTCCATCCCACACCAGACCGTAAAACATTGCAGCCGGATTTCCGATTTTTGCAATGTACATAGGGGAGTTGGAAATTCGGGGATTGTAGAAACTGAGATTGGAGAACCTGCTTTCCTCCCCCTCTGCCAAGGCAAGAATCTTGTTGCGGTTAAAAGTGATGTTGAAGTTCGTCTCCCACGTGAAATTTCGGGTCCTGACATTCACTGTGCTCAGGGTCAGCTCAAATCCGTGGTTCTCGATGCTTCCGATATTCATATAAGCCTTGGAGAACCCGCTCGTATTCGGGATGTTGGAATTCAGAAGCATATCTTCTGTGGTCTTCAGATAGTAGTCGGCAACAATGCTGACGCGTTCCTTGAAGAGGCTGATATCAGCTCCGAGGTCAAACTGTTTTACTTTCTCCCATTTCAGGTTCTCGTTTCCTATGCTCAAAGACATTCCCGGAGAAAGCTCGTTGTCAAACGGATAGTAATAGGAGTTGTTGTACTGGGCCGCAGTGAGATAAGAGAAGTTGCCCACGCGGTTGTTTCCGGTCACGCCGTAACTGACCCTGAGCTTGGCATCGGACAGGAAAGTCAGACCTTTCATAAAATCTTCACTGCCGAGCCGCCACGCAAACGCTCCGGAGGGAAAGAAGCCCCATTTGTTTCCGGCAGGGAATTTCGAGGAACCGTCGGCACGCATCGTCAGCGTGAAGTAATACTTGGACAACAGACGGTAGTTGATACGGCCCATAAAGGAAGCAAGAGTGTTGTTGCTGGCCGTAGAGGTCGTGGATTTCGGTGTTCCCTTCGACAATCCGCTCAATCCGATTGACTCGTCAGGCAGGTTGATCGCCTTGAAACCGTAAGTCGAGCTTCCGGTACCGGATACCGAAAAGCCTCCCATTACGTTGATATAATGTCCCCTTTTGAGGAATTTCTTCCAGGTGAGTGTATTTTCGTTCACCCAGCTGAGCCTCTCATAATGGGAAATTGATCCGTTGACGCCGTCAGTGTTGTTGCGGCGCAGCGGAGTTCCGCGGAAAGTCTTCGTGTTATAGAACGCATCGTTACGTGCAAGCTGGTAGTTCAGACCTCCTGTTACCTTAAGTTGGATGCTCCAGGGCAGATCGCAAGTAATGTATCCGCTGGTATTCATTGTATTGGCATTCTTCTGCCTGAGCACGTTCTTCGCATTGACAACGGGATTTATGATGAATGTTGCGCTGTTGTCCGGGTCATACGACTCTATATCCGCTATCACGTCATCCATATTCTCGTCAGACCCTGTCACGGGACGGAACGCCCATACGGAATACAGGAGATTTCCGTTGACTGAACTGCTGGAGGACGATTCGGTTCGTCCGGCTACCAGACCGTAGTCTTTTTCATTGGCGATATTCAGTTTTATACCGGCCCTGATTACGTTGTTTAACTGCTGGTCCAGATTGACTCGCCCCTGGATACGGCTGTACCCTGTATTCACGATGATACCCTGGTTATCCGTATATGAACCGGATACCGAATACTGGGTTTTCTGGGAACCGCCTCGGATTGAAATAGAATGCATATTGACCATACCGGTCCTGAAAGTATAATCCTGCCAGTCCCTGCCGGTTACACCTTTGTAGTACTCGAGATCCTTGCCATCCTTGAGGTAGATGCTACTCGCTGAAGAATCCAGTTCAAGCTGGTATTTCACGAACTCATAGGGGCTCATCAGTTCCATAGTCTTGTACACGTTGTCAAACCCTACGGACGACTTGACCTCGATTACAGGCTTTCCTATCTTTCCTTTTTTCGTTTCGATGACAATTACTCCGTTCGCACCTCTCGCTCCGTATATGGCCGTTTCCGACGCGTCTTTCAGGACGGAAATCGAAGCAATGTCATCCGGACCGAGGGTCGCGTTCTCGTCGCTCTCCGTAGGTATGCCGTCGATAACATAAAGCGGGGCGGTGTTCTGAGTCACGGAGCCTTGTCCGCGGATTACGATATTCATAGCCGATCCAGGCTGTCCGTCTTCCATTGAAGAAACTTGTACACCGGCGATACGCCCGCTCAAAGCCTGGTCGTATGCGAGCACCGGCGCCTTTGACAGGTCGCCCATATCCACAAGCGCGATGGAACCCGTCACGTCTTTCTTGTTGACGGTGCCATATCCTATGACCACGACTTCAGACAGGACCTCGGAATCTTCTTTCAGTGTCACCGTAACGGAAGACTCCTTGCCGATTTTTATTTCTTCTGTGACATAACTGATACAAGAGACCTGCAAGACGGGACTGTTGCCGCTGACCGTAATCTTGAACCGGCCGTTGGCATCAGTGGTGGTACCTGTGCCTGTACCTTTCAGGAGAACTGCCGCACCGACTACAGGAAGTCCGGCTTCATCCTTGACAACGCCCTGTATACTCCTGGTATTCTGTGCTGACAATGGAACTGCCTGCGACAGCAGAAGAACGAAGCAGAGCAAGACCTGCAAGAGTGCGCCTTTCGTTTTTTTATACATAATTGGTTGATTGTTTTAGGTGGTTTTCGATGAAACAGCGGTAAAGTTCGTAAAAAACAATAGTTCAGCAAAAATAAGCTATTTCGGTACATTGCTAGTTACAAATACCGAAAAAGCGTCTTCAAATAACGCAATAATTATTGAAAGAGCAAAGTCCTCAGAAGCAGCGGTAGATGCGGATGGCGTTGAGAACAGTTTCTCCCTTTACCGGAGTGAATCCCACGGTAAGGCCCTCGCCGCCTCGCACATCTACAGTGAATCTCTTGATTACGGGACGCAGGGCGCCGTTCTCACGACGGATATCGTAGTCCTTGAGAAGGGTCTGACCGTTGATTGAAACGTCAAAAACACGGTCCGAAGCCTCCTCGCCTACGACGTCGTTGCCAAGGTTATAGACCAGCTGTACAGCCTTGTCCTTACCGGCACTGAGCTCGGCAAAGTACAGATAGACATAGTACTGACCGTCGGGGACGTCGGCCTTGAAGGCTTCGATGCCGCGACGCTGCATCTGGTACAGAGGATCCTCGTCGGTTCCGAAGATATCCGAGTTCGTGCAGGGCTGCGAGCCGCGTTTGGTCTTGACCCTTGCGGTCTGTCCGCCTACATAGCCCCAGCGACCGGGAGTGTACTCCTGCTCGGGAATCCAGACAAGCGACCCGGCCGCGTCTTCGAAGAAGCGGGTTCCACCGAGATTGACGCTCATATCCACAAACTGGGACATATCCCTGGGAACGGCCCTGTAATCTACCTCAAGCAGGTCGCGGACTGTCTTTCCATCTTTGCTTGCCACGGCCTCGATGACATTGGCTCCGCTCTTGAAGGCAAGTTGGAAAGTGGCGCAGCAGTCTTTGGCAGCGATGCTCCCCTGCGACTCTCCGTTGAGGAAGAGTTCAACCGAAGGGGCACTGGTATAAACCTCAACGGGCTGAACCGAGCCCTCATCTCCTCCGCGAATAATCCAGTCACGGCCTGAGATTCTGACAAAGGCATCTTTGCTCAGGACAGCCTTGTAGAACCAGTAGCTGTCCTTGGGTGTACGGTCGCGGGTCACCAGTCCCTTGCAGTTCACGTGAGGCATAGCATCTACCCTGCTTTCGGAATAGAAGTCATTGAGATTCCATACGTTGGAGCCTGCGATGAAGTCCTTGGCGAGGATTGTCTTGATGTAAGCCTTGTGATAGAGGGTGGAGTACTCTACGGTGTAGTCGAAACGCTCGGGCGAGAAGGAGTGGCAGCGTGAATCGTTGTCGGCACCGTACTCGCTGATTATCATACCCTTGTCGGGGAACATCGAATGAATCTTGTCCACGGTCTTGGAAAAGTCGGCAAAGACTCCCGAGTACCATCCGGCATAGATGTTCCATCCGAGGATGTCGGGAACCTCTCCCACGCCTGATTCCTTATACACCTGGGGGCTTGCGTTGCAGGGAATCATAGTGGGGCGCAGGGGGTCTAAGGCCTTTATGGCTGAATCAATCTGCCTTGCCGTCTGCTCCACGAAGTCGTAGTAGGGCTTCTTGGAATCAAGTGGAGCCGAAGACTTGAAAGGAGGACGGAGAAGAACCTCGTTCATATATGCCCAGATGATGGTTGAAGGATTGTTGTAGCCCTGGCAGACCATCTCACGGGCCATATTCACGCAGTTGCCCGCAAATGCAGAATTGCAGGTCACGGTGTTAACTACTGGAATCTCAACAGAGTTGACTATTCCTTCGCGGTCGCACATCTGCACCATTACGGGATCTTGGGGATAATGGGCGATGCGGAGGAAATTTCCTCCCATATCCTTCAGAAGACGAACGTCGCGCACGTGATTCTCGTCGGGCAGGGCATTGCCCTTTCCGTAGAAGTCCTGATGACGGTTAGTTCCTATTATCTTGAGGCTGCGCCCGTTCAGGGTGAAACCCTTGTCGGGGTCTATGCTAAAGGTTCTGAATCCGAAGGAGTTGCTGACTCTGTCGATAAGTTGGGTGCACTTCTTGTCGGCATAGATTGAGGTGTTGACCCTGTAAAGCACGGGGTCATCCACATCCCAGAGCTTCACCTCCGAGGGATTGAGGCTCTGGCTGACTGCGTACTTGTCGCAGCGCGAGGGCAGCTTGACCTTACCCGAGACTTTTGCCGCCAGACTGCCGTCAGGTGCAATGAGGCTCTGCTCAAGCCACACGGTTACATTCTCGTCGGAGTGGTTTGAAAGATAGGTCTTCGAACTGAGATGCCGGGCATCGGAAGAGCTGAGATACACTCCGCTGGAAGCGAAGTGGTCGGGCGAAATCTGTACTTTGGGAGTCATCACAAGCTCAACATCGCGATATATGCCTCCGAAGAAGGTAAAGTCGGCAGAAAGCGTGGGGATGTCCTCGTTGTAGCTGTTGTCAACCTTCACGAGCAAGTCGTTCGTTCCCTTGTGAATGAACGAAGTGATATCGAAGATGAAAGCCGTATATCCGCCTGCGTGATATCCGACCTTTCGGCCGTTCACGATGAGGGTTGTCTCCTGATAAGCACCTTCGAAGCGGAGATAGACCTGCCTGCCGTCTATCTCGTCGCCGAGACGCAGCTTGCGGGAGTAGCTGCACTCCCCTCTCCAGAATCCAGGTTCGTCGTCGATGCAGTCCTCCGCATTCCAGGTGTGGGGGATGTTTACGACCGACTTCTCACCTTCTTTTGTGAATATCCAGGAGTCATTGATGGTCCTTACGATTCGTGTGGACGCTGAAAGCGGGCTTTGTACGAACCCCGCAAGAATGGCCAGAATGGCGGATATAAAGCTGATTTTCATTAGCGGAAAGGCTATTTGCTGATGGCTATGTGAAGTTCCTCGAGCTGAATGTCATCGATCTGCGAAGGAGAGTCGATCATCACGTCGCGTCCCTGATTGTTCTTGGGGAATGCGATATAGTCGCGAATGGTCTCCTGGCCTCCAAAGAGGGCGCAGACGCGGTCGAAGCCAAAGGCTAGACCTCCGTGAGGGGGTGCTCCGAACTTGAATGCGTTGATGATGAATCCGAACTTGTATTCGGCTTCTTCTTTGCCTATCCCGAGAATCTCGAACATACGCTTCTGCATATCGGCATTGTGGATACGTATGGAGCCTCCTCCGAGTTCGGTACCGTTGAGCACGAAGTCATAGGCATTGGCACAGACCCTCTCGAGGTCTTCTTTCTTGTCGGAATAATACCAGTCGAGGTGCTCGGGCTTGGGGGCGGTGAAGGGATGGTGCATTGCGTAGAAGCGTCCGTCCTCCTCGCTCCACTCGAAGAGAGGGAAGTCCACTATCCACAGGGGAGCGAAGACCTTGGGATCACGAAGACCAAGGCGTCCTCCCATCTCGACACGCAGGACTCCGAGCTGGTTCTGGGTCTTGCGCTTGTCACCGCAGAGTATGAGCAGTAGGTCTCCTGCCGAAGCACCGATGCTGTCGGCTACTGCCTTGAGCTGCTCGGGAGAGTAGAACTTGTCAACCGAAGACTTGATGCTTCCGTCGGAATTGAGCTTGACATAAACGAGCCCCTTTGCTCCTACCTGAGGGCGCTTGACCCACTCTGTTATCTCGTCAAGCTGCTTGCGGGTATAATCGGCGCTGCCGGGAACGGCAATGGCTCCCACATAGGCAGCAGAATCGAATACGCCGAAGCCACAGCCCTTGACAAGGGAGCTGATTTCGTGAATCTCCATCCCGAAGCGGACATCGGGCTTGTCGGAACCGTAGCGATCCATTGCATCGTACCAGCTCATTCTCGGAAGAGGGTCGGGAATATCGACTCCGAGGGCATTTTTGAACATAGTACGCATCATTCCCTCGAACATATTCAGCACGTCTTCCTGCTCGACAAAGGACATCTCGCAGTCAATCTGGGTGAATTCCGGCTGACGATCGGCCCTGAGGTCCTCGTCGCGGAAGCAGCGCACAATCTGGAAATAGCGGTCGTAGCCGGCTACCATCAGCAGTTGTTTGAAGGTCTGGGGACTCTGCGGAAGGGCATAGAAGGTGCCGGGGTTCATCCTCGAAGGAACCACAAAGTCGCGCGCTCCCTCGGGGGTGGACTTGATGAGATAAGGGGTCTCGATTTCCATAAAGCCGTGGCTGTCGAGGTAGTTGCGCAGCTCGTGGGCAAGCCTGTGGCGCAGGGCAAGGGCCCTTTGCAGAGGAGGGCGGCGAAGATCGAGATAGCGGTATCTGGCCCTGATGTCCTCTCCTCCGTCGGTATCTTCCTCGATGGTGAAGGGAGGAGTGTCGGCTTTGTTCAGGATATTGATTGAAGCGAGTTTGATTTCGATGTCGCCGGTGGGCATCTTCGAGTTTTTACTGGCTCTTTCGACCACCTCGCCCTCAACCTGAAGGACATACTCACGTCCGAGTGTGGAAGCGGTCTCGACCAGTGAGGCAGGAGCGTCGGCCTCAACCACCAGCTGGGTAATTCCGTAACGGTCGCGAAGGTCGATGAAGGTCATTCCGCCAAGTTTGCGGACCTTCTGAACCCAACCGGCCAGGGTAACGCTGCGGCCAGAGTCAGCGATGCGGAGTTCTCCGCAAGTGTGTGTTCTGTACATATTCTGTCTAATAAAAAGCACGCAAATTTAGGAAATAATCAGAAACTGATTTCCACTCTCTGAAGTTGGTTGACAGGCCTCTCGGGAAGATTTACAACTGTTCTGCCATTCTCGATGCTGTAAGGAACCGGCTCCGAATTCATCAGAATCTCTCCCTTTGCCTGAACTCCCTCGAGGAGCAGGCTCAGACACCTCGTCGAAGGGGCTCCCTTGTATGACCCCTCACGAGGATGCACGATGACAGTCATCTTCCTGCCCTTGACCGTCTTGTCTATCTTTGTGGTAGCAAAACTGCTGGTGTATGACTGAGATATGCCGTCGTCTTCGTAATGGGTGCAGCTCGAAGAAGCCGAGCCTGGTACGATGAGCAGCCTCAGGCGATTGTCCACCGACTGAAGGTTGGATATGCCTTCGGCGGCCATCGGGATGATGGCTCCGCCCCTGACATACCAGGGATTCTCGTCTATGCTGTAGTAGAGGGTCTTCTCCGAGCCTCCGCGGTGGAGGCAGTGGTGGGCCATATCGTACCAGTCGTTACCTGCCGGGAACCACATCTTCCTCTCTGTCTTGCCGCTTGCAGGGTCGAGGGGCTGGCAGAGAACGGTAGCAAGGATGTTGTCGCCGAAGAAGAACTCCTCGTCAAGTACGTATGCCCTCTCATCCTCGGGATAGCTGTAATACAGGGGCCGGCACATCGACACTCCGGTGTCGTAAGCCTGACGTGCGGCAGCATAGATATAGGGGCTCAAGGCATAACGCAGTTCTATGGCCTGCTTCATATACTCGTAGTGGCTGGGGTAGCACCATATCTTGCGCTCGAGAAATGCCGACTCGGTGGAATGGGTCTTGAAGATGGGAGTGAACACCCCGTACTGCAGCCAGCGTGTGTATTGCTCGGGGTCGGTATCGTGGGGACTCTTCTGCATATGCCCCCCGATATCGTGCCCCCAGTAGCCGTAGCCCACATTCGAGGCGGTGGCGGTAAAATACGGAAGGCTTTCGAGCATAGACCATTCGTCGAGGCAGTCTCCAGAGAATCCGAGCTGGTAGCGGTGGCTTCCTATCCCGCCCCAGCGGTGATATATGAAGGGTCTGTCGGCATCGGCACCGGACTCTGAGCAGCGGCGGACCTTGTCGTTGAAGAAGGTGTAGTTCAGCCAGAAGGTGTTGCTGAGCCCGTCAACATACTTGCTGTCCATCCACTGCTGCCAGTCGAGCCACCAGAAGTCCACCCCCATCTTTTCGAGGGGATGTATGACCGAATTGAAATAGGCATCGGCCCAGGCCTGCTGGCTCATCCTGTAGGGTACCGGAGCCTTGTATCCGGGTTTGGCGAAACTCTCGGTATTGCCTTTGAACACGTAGGGCTCATTGCCATAGACGTATCCCGAAGGTCCGTCATAATCGTCGGTACGCGAAAGGTAGTCCTCGACAAAACGGCTGTAGCATTCTTCGTAAGGGCGTATGCCCGATGCCGGATGCAGGTTCAGCGAGGTCTTGAAGCCCATAGAATGAAGTTCGCTGAGAAGTCCTTCGGGGTCCACGATGAGGTCGTGGTTCCAGGTGTATCCCGTCCATCCGCGAGCCTGACCGAATTCGTCGCGGCCGAGCCTGCGGCCCATATCCTTCCAGGTCAGGTGCCAGTCCATATCTATGATGAACACGTCTGAAGGGACCCCGTTGGAACGCAGGTCGCGGGCTATGGAGAGGAACTCGTCGTCGGTGTAGTGCCAGTAGCGGCTCCACCAGTATCCGAAGGTGTACTTAGGAGGCATAGGAATCTTTCCGGCCACCTTGGTAAAGTCCAGCAGGGCTGCGGTATAATCGTGACCGTAGGCGAAGATATAAAGGTCCTGACGGCGACCTTCGGGACGCTGCCTTACCCATTCTCCCCAGGTGGACGAATCCTTTACGAGTATATGGCGCTCGCTCTCGTCAACTATGGCCCAGCCGTCGCGCGAGAGTATTCCGTCTTCGAGGGCCCTGTCGGTGTACTTCTTGTCCTTGCCGTAGCGTCTGAAAACGGACTGTGAATTGCGGCCTTCGATACGGTCAAGAGTACGCATAGTCCCCTTGAGATTGCCCTCGGGGGAGTCTCCCGGCCTCCAGGTAACGGTCTTTCCCGAAAGCTTGAAACTGACCGAAAGATTGTCGCGAGTAAACTCTCCCCCTCCCTTATATATCAAGGTAAGTGCCGAAGTTCTGACGGTTGTCACTCCGCCACGGGTACTCTGCCTGAATGCGGGTACCGGAAGTTCCCTGTTAATTATTCCGAGAGTGGCATTGTCCTCGAAACGACCGTCTTCTGCCCATTCCATACGAATGAGCCTGTCGGTAAGGACAGTGAAACGGGCGTTGCCGCAGACTACCTGGGCTGCAGGGTCTGCCTTGGGATTCGCTGCCGGCACAGGGAGCAGGGTCATCGCACACAATGCAATGGAGATGAGTATTCTACGCATATCTATGCAAGTTTGTCAGTCAGGCTTACAAAGTCCTCTACCGAAAGTCTCTCGGGCCGGAGGTCGAATACGGGATCGGAACTGAATGCCGCCAGATCTTCCGAGTGCCATCCCTCGCGGGCGGCCTTCGCCTGAATCAGGGGCTTGAGGGAGTTCCTGAGGGTCTTTCTCCTCTGATTGAAGCCCGTCTTCACGACATTGCGGAAGAGGACCTCGTCGCAGCCGAGAGTCTGTCTTGAGTTGCGGCGCAGACGTATTACCGCAGACTGCACCTTGGGAGGTGGAGCAAAAGCCCCGCTGCCTACGGTAAAAAGATATTCTATGTCGTACCAGGCTTGAAGAAACACGCTCAGAACCCCGTAGGTCTTGGTTCCGGGAGGCTCGGCAATTCGCTCGGCCACCTCTTTCTGGACCATCCCGACTACCTCGGGTATGCGATCCTTGTCTTCGAGTATCTTGAAGAATATCTGAGAGGATATGTTATAGGGGAAATTCCCTATTACCCGGTAAGGAGCATTGAATACCGACTTCATGTTCAGACGGAGGTAATCACCCTCCATCAGGCGCCCCTGCATGCCCTGAAAATGAGTCATCAGGTAACGCACCGATTCGTCATCAATCTCTATGAGACGCAGCTTGATGTCTTCCCTTTGCAGGAGATATCTGGTAAGGACTCCCATTCCGGGACCTATTTCCAGCACATCGCGGGGCAGTTCGGAAGAGACAGTGAGAGCATCGACGATACTTTTCGCGATGCTCTGGTCTGTAAGGAAATGCTGCCCCAAAGATTTCTTTGCGCGTACTTCCATCTATTTGAGTTTTTCTGCAAGCCTTGAGGCAAGTTCGAGGAAGGCCTTTCCGTCGGGAGTCTCCTTGAGTGCGGCAGGCTCGCCACGGTCTCCGCTCTCACGCAGGCTCTGCACAAGAGGAATGCGTCCGAGAAGATCCAGGCCGAGTTCAGCGGCCATCTTTGCTCCTCCGTCCTTTCCGAAAATAAAGTACTTCTCGTCGGGATGCTCCTCGGGTGTGAACCAGGCCATATTCTCAACAAGACCGAATATGGGCTTGGATACACTCTTGCTGCGGAACATACTTACACCCTTCTCAACGTCGGCAAGTGCAACAGTCTGGGGGGTGGTCACGACCACTGCTCCCTCAAGGGGAATGTCGCTCACGAGCGAGATGTGAATGTCGCCGGTTCCGGGGGGCATATCCACCAGAAGGAAGTCCAACTCGCCCCAGCGCACCTGCAGAATCATCTGTTTGAGGGCGCTGCAGGCCATAGGACCCCTCCAGATGAGGGCCTGTCCTCTGGCTGCAAAGTAGCCCACAGACATCCACTTGACTCCGAACTTTTCTATGGGGATAATCCAGTCGCGTCCGTTTTCGTCCTGTTCTGCAAGCGGCGAAAGGCCTTCGGTAGCCGTCATAGTAGGAACAGAGGGGCCGTAAACATCGGCATCGGCAAGGCCGACCCTGTATCCGAGGCGGCCCAAGGCACAGGCGAGATTGACTGCTACCGTTGACTTTCCGACTCCTCCCTTTCCGGAAGCTATTCCAATGATATGCCTTACCTTTGAAACGGCAGAGAGGTCGAGTTCATTGGCCTTCTTTCGCGGCTCTCCCTCGGAGGCTACAACGGTCTTGACCTCGAATTCCATCCCTGTAGGAAGATTGCGTACAAGGGCGGCGCGGGTACTCCCGACGAGATACTCGGTAAGAGGATCACGGCGTCTGGGGAATGCGAGGGTTACGGTGAGCTTGCCAGATTCCTGGAACTCTATGCTCTGCACCATCCCGAGCTCGACTATCGAGGCCGAGCCTTTTCCGGGATGCTTTACTTCCTGAAGAAACGACAGGATTTCTTTCTGTTCCATCACTATTTGCTGACGAATTCCATCTCATTGATGAGGTGGACGGCTCCTCCGAACTTGTCGATGATTGCAAGCACGTAACGGATGTCCACGCAGATGCACCTCTGAAGTTCGGGTTCGAACATCACATCAGAACTCATTGCCTCCCAGTTTCCGTCAAAGGCCAGACCGATGAGGTTGCCGCTGGCATCAAGCACGGGGCTGCCGGAGTTTCCTCCCGTGATGTCACAGGTCATCAGGAAACAGGCCGGAAGCTCGCCCTCGGCATTGGCATACTCTCCGAAGTTTCCGGCTTCGGCCATCACCTTGAGACGGTCGGGAACGCGGAATTCGGGGTTCTCGGGGTCTTCTTTCTCAAGTACTCCGCGAATGGTCGAATAGTGCTTGTATATGACGGCATCGCGGGGAGAATATCCCTTGACAGTTCCGTAGGTAAGCCTCATGGTGGAATTGGCATCGGGATAAGAAGGCTTTTTGCGGTTCCACTCCAGAAGTCCTGCGGTATAGGCCTTCAGGGCGCTGGACATATCCTTTGAGAACGCCTCGACATTGCTGCGGAGATTGGTATATTTGGCAACAGCTGCCTTTCTTAGGATGGATGCAGGATCCTTTGAGAAATCTATTCCGGCCTCAACTGCAGCACTGTACTTCTCGGCTGAAGTGAAGACCGATTTCTCGAAGAGTTCATCCACATACTGGACAATATTGTCTTTGTTGAAACTCCATTCAGGCACCTCGATGGCATCGGCAGGCTTGACGTGATCGATGTAGTAGTTCATCATCTCTACGGCTATTGCCTTGTCGAGCTCGGGGTTGTAGCTTTCGAATGCGGAAATATTGCCTATGGCCTGTTTCGACATCCTGACAAGTTCGATGCTGAGTATGGTCTCGGAGAGCAAGGTCATTGCCTGCTGGTCTGTAGCCATGAGCTTGGAGTTCTGGTTGATGCGCTCAAGGGCTCCGTCGTATTTCTCGCGGGTTTTCTTGTTTGACTGTTCCCATTCGACAAATTCGCGCTCCTTCTTCTGCTCACGACCTATGATGTTGAGCTTCTCGAATGACTCCTTCATTCCCCTCCACTTCTTCCAGCCGTTGGATGCTGAAGCGTACTTGCTGGCATACTGGAGATTTGTGACGGGGTCACTACGCATAGCCTCCTTCATAAGGGCAAGGCGTATGTCGCGGGCCTCGATACGGATGTCATTGTTGTTGAGCATCTCCTGGAGCTGGACGGCGGTCTGGTAGCGCTGGGTCCTGCCGGGATATCCTATTACCATTCCGAAGCTGCCCTCTTTGTATCCCTTGGTAGAAATCTTGAGATACTGCTTGGGAACATAGGGGACATTGTTGGGGGAGTAGTCGGCCGGGGCGTTGTCGCTTCCGGCATATACCCTGAACATCGAGAAGTCGCAGGTATGGCGGGGCCACATCCAGTTATCGGTCTCGCCTCCGAACTTTCCTATGCTGGCAGGGGGAGCACCCACGAAGCGCACGTCCTTGTATGTCCGTGTAACAATCAGATACTGGGCATTGCCGTTGTAGAAGTCAACCACGCGGGCTTCGCAGTCGGGATTCTCGGCTCTCGCCTTGTCCTCAAGCTCAGACTTGTAAGCTGCAATGGCATTCTCTGCCGCCTTGGTGGGATTGGCTCTGCGGGCCTTCTTGTATGCCCTGTCCCCTACCTTGCGAAGCGCGTCGGTTACGTCGGTCATACTCTCGAGGAAGGTGGCAGTAAGCCCCGGAACAGGGAGTTCGTCATTGCGCGACATAGCCCAGTATCCGTCCGCGAGATAATTGTTCTCGGGGGTCGAGAGCTTCTGGATGCTGGAATAACCGCAATGGTGATTGGTCAGCATCAGTCCTTCCGCCGAGACGATTTCGCCGGTGCATCCGTTTCCGAAGTGGACAATGGCATCGGTAAGGGCAGGTTTGCCTGAATTGAAAATGGCACTGGGAGATACTTTGCATCCGAGGGAACTCATTGCCCGGCCGTTCATCTTCTGAAGGGTCGGCAGCATCCACATACCTTCGTCGGCACTGAGATTGAAGCTCAGCGAAAGGACCAGTGCGAAAGCAGCAAAAAATTTCTTCATTTAAAAGTCTATAATTCTCTGATCTTGATGTTCTTGTATGCAATCTCGTCCTTATGGTTCTGCAGCAGGATATAGCCGCTGTCATAGTTGCCGAAGCCCTTCTTTCCTGCAAACTTGCTGGTGTTCACAAGAGCGTTGAACATCTGGTTGTTCCTGTAGTAGTCCACTACGAGGGCACCGTTCAGCCAGTGCTGGACGTGATTGCCGTCAACGACTATCTTTACGTCGTTCCAGTCACCCACACAATAGTGCGACTTCTCGGGGTCGGCAGGAATGAGGTCGTATAGAGAACCGAAATTGCGGTTTCCGCAGATTCCATTCGTTGCATCGGGGTGCTGCTCGTTGTCGAGAATCTGGAACTCACAGCCCACGTTCATATTGTCCTGAATGAAGTACTTGACCCCGCTGTTTGCTCCCGGAGTAATCTTTACCTGAAGGGTGAGGATAAAGTTGGTGTATTTGCGGTCTGTTCGGATATCGACAACGGTAGCGTTGTCTCCGTTATACTTGACTGTCCTGAGTTCTCCGTCACTGACATACCAGCCCTTGGTTGCATCCTTTTTGTTGAGGGCGGCCTTCCACCCGTCAAGGGATTTTCCGTCCCAGAGGAGCTGCCAGCCTGCAGCCTTCTCTTCCTTGGAGAGGGTATTGTCGGAACCTGCGAAAGCCATGTTTCCTGCCATCAGCAGGGCAAGTGTAACAGCAATTGTCTTTTTCATTGTATCTTAGATTTGGTAGTATTCTTCCCAACCCTTTCTGGGAGGCATTCCCGAAAGCATTGCAGTGGCGAAGGGATCGCCTATGACCTCCTTGGCATTGCGGTCGAACTTGAATCCGTGACCGAGTCTCTGGGCTATTACACCGAGGTTGAAGACTTCGCTGAGCACGCCTGCCTTCTCGAACGGTGAGCGGGCTTTCTCCTTTCCGAGCACGGCGAGAAGGAAGTTGGCATAGTGGTTCGAAGTGGTCTGGGGAACCTCGGGGAGTTTGCCTTCTGCTGCGAGCTGCTTTTCGAGCTCTTCGGGGATGATGTTCAGGGTCGAAGCGTGGGAACCGCCCTGGAAGATGTAGGTATTGGTATAGATCTCCTTGCCGGGGGTGAGCTTCGAGGGTTTCAGCTTGCCGCCGTTGACCGTAGGAATATCGGCTGCGACTCCCTTGAACTTGTATCCCTTGGGCACCTCGGGGACATTGTCAACTCCGTCGTACCAGGTGATGTCGCAGGCGGGCATATCACCGCGACGGGGGAAACGGAACTTGATGGTCGAGGACATAGGGAAGAAGTAGTCGTTGTGGTAGGTGGCCTTGAGGAGTTCAATCTCGTAGGGAAGTCCAAGGTCGAGGAACTCGTGGCAGGTATCGATGATGTGTGCACCCCAGTCGCCGAGGGCTCCCATTCCGAAGTCATACCAGCAGCGCCAGTTTCCGTAGTGGAACTTGTCGGAGAAATCGTGCCACTGACGGTCCATCAGCCACAGGTCCCAGTCGATTGTCTCGGGCAGGGGCTGTGCATCGGGGAACTTCTTGATATTGGGGTCGAACTTGTGCCAGCGGCGGTCGTTGTTCATATGGGCGGTAACGGCATAGACATCCTTGATGATACCGGCGTCCATCCAGGCCTTGAACTGGAAGTAGTTGGCCTCGGAATGTCCCTGGTTGCCCATCTGGGTAACTACCTCGGGATGCTGCTTGGCAGCCTTGATGAGGAGTTCGTTCTGGAGGAAAGTCTGGCCGAGAGGTTTCTCCGAGTAAACGCTGATTCCCTCGCGTATTGCACGCATACAGATGGCGAAGTGGGCAAAGTCCGGTGTCGAAACCACAACGGCATCTATCTGGCCGCGCATCTCGTCGAACATCTTACGGAAATCCTTGTAGCGCTTTGCCTTGGGGAATCTGTCCATAATCTTCTGGGTATGTTTGGCGCCCATATCCACATCGCAGAGGGCGACAACGTTCATCAGTCCAGTCTTGTCGAAGGAAACGGCGTTCTGTTCACCTCTGAAGCCGATACCGACAAGGGCAACGTTGACTTTGGAGTTGGCACCGGGAATGCGGCTGTAACTTTCTGCTGTCGAAGCAAGTGCTTCAGGCCCTTCAAGGGAGCTGATAGCGAGGCCTGCGGCGGTTGCGCCTGCAGCCTTGATGAAATTTCTTCTTGAGACCATATGATTGATAGTTTTGTGCATAATCCCTCAAATTTAGGAGTTATTTTTCACTTCTCCAAGATGAGATGTTTTTGTATATTTGTTATCTCCTGTGAAAAAGCTTCAATATGAAAATTGTTATTGCCGAAGATTCTTTCAAGTCCTGCCTGAGTTCAGCCGAAGCAGCCTGCGCCGTGAAGGCCGGAGTGCTGGATGCTTATCCCGAAGCTGAGGTAGTGATGATACCGGTAGCCGACGGCGGCGAAGGAACGGTTGAAGCCATAGTCTCCGCCACTGAGGGAGGTCCTTTAAGGGCAGAAATCGTAAGTGCCCGGGTATCGGACCCACTCGGAAGAGAAATTGAAGCCCGTTATGGTATCAGCGGATCGACAGCCATAATAGAGGTTGCCGCAGCCTGCGGACTTGCCCTTCTCACAAGGGAAGAACGCAATCCCCTCATAACCACGACCAGAGGGGTAGGAGAAATGATTATGGATGCTATAGGGCGGGGATGCAGGTCTTTCCTCATAGGGCTAGGAGGCAGTGCCACCAATGACGGAGGCAGGGGAATGGTTGAAGTGGAGGGG
>JAQXJU010000069.1 GCA_029009115.1 Bacteroidales bacterium
GAAAGCATACAGACCAGACCGACGCTCAGGCCGACACCGAAGATTACGAATCCCATATTGGGATCAGCCTTGAGTTTGCTGAGCAGCATAAAGAATGCTACGAAACCGTAGATACCCTGGGTAGCAGGCAGAGCCGACATAACCATGTAGCTTCCGGATGCTTCGGGTTTCTTTTTGAGAGCGCCCTCGGCTGCGTTGCCGGCAGTTGTTGTGCCGATGCTGCTTCCGATACCTGCAAGTGCAAGAACAAGGCCGAGGCCGAGATAACCGAGAATTAAGTTGAGCATAATAATAATGTGTTTTGTTGATTATTTTGTCAGAGGATTGTATTTCTTTCCGTTGGCCTCATAGCCCGAATTCTTGAAGAATTCCAGGAAGTTGAGTCGCAGCGGATGAACGAAGGCGCCGAGTGCCGCCATCGCAAGGTTAAGGGTATGGCCTACAACCACAATAAGAACGAAGAATATCCAGTTGAGGACAGCTCCATCTCCTAGTGCCATGACGGCAAGGTTGTTGAATGCAAATCCGAGCATTGCTCCGGCAAGCCCCAGAGCATAGAGCCTCAGGTAGCTGAGCACGTCTCCGAGCAGGCCTGTTGCCGTGTTGTAGGTCTCCCACAAGCCGCTTCCGATGTTGATGAGCGGATTGCGGTGGATGTTGTTGAAAAGGAAGATTCCGAGTGCCGAAAGGCAACCTATCACGATAATGACAATCTTGGTGACCTGCGAGCTGATTGCCCCTGCAAGGGCGAGGGCTCCTACCGCCACGCCGCCAACGATAAGAAGGGTCCATCCCCAAACGCTAAGCGATTCGAGGAATCCCTTGTTGCGGGTGGCATTCCAGGTCTTGACCAGCATTGCGAGGCACAGGTGCACGATACCGACCAGAATTGCGACTATCATAGTTCCGTCGAAGCCGGCAATTTTGGCAGGGACGAAGAGTTTGTGCATCCAGCCCGGGATGCATTCCCAAGTGGAGAAGTCAATAGAGAAGAAGGTGTGGAACACGAATCCTACGACTATTGTCGCAACTCCGAGAGTACTCACAAGGGGAGCCATACTGCGGAACGAGGGAATCTTCTTCAAAAGCAGACCTGCGATTACAAGAACAATTCCGTATCCGGCATCTCCCATACACATCGCAAAGAAGAGAAGGAAGAAGATCGAAATGAATACGGTAGGGTCGAAACTGTCGTATGAGGGACGGCCGTACATATCGGTCAGAACCTCGAACATCTTGACGAACTTGTTGTTACGCAGCTTGATGGGAGGATTGTCCTTGCTGGCGGCCTCCTGCGATAGGCAGAGAACACCGTCCATCTCGTCGAATGCCTTCCTCAGGGAGCCGTCGCATTCGCTCGGGGCGAATCCTTCGTAAATACAGAGACTCTCGTCTGCGGCGCTGCTTCCTTCGAGAGAGGCCAGATACAGGCTCAGGTCAGAGCTCTCCTTTGCTATGCTCTGCTCTATGGAGGGAATCTCTTCCTTGCGCTTCAGGAGCGAAGCACTCCAGGCTTCAATCTCTGCTGTCTTGGCGCTGATTCTCTCTTCGAGCTGCGAAAGGCTCAGCGAAGGGGCCGGGAGTTCCTTGAATGCAGAGGGAAGATTGTCTCCGAGTACTACGAACCATACCTTCCCGTCCTGGCGGCACACCTCCATAAGGGGGTATTCTTCTGCCAGAGAAGGGACGAACTTTTTCTCAGGTACGCAGTAGTAGTGGACTCCGAATACAGAGAGCTTTTCCTTGTCATAGTTGCCCCATGGAGCGGTGTCTCTGAGCTGGGCTTTTAGGGCGGAGAGTTCAGAGCGCAGTTCAATCAGGCGGGCGTCTTCGCCCTTTTCAAGACAGCGGACAAGCTCGCGCTTCTGCTCAATAGCCTCAAGCATAGAGGCAGAACGCTTGTCAACGGGCTTTGAAGATCTTGTGATGTCCACAACACCCAGTTCTCTGAGATTCTCAAGGAAAGCTTCCTTCCCGGATGACAAAAGCACCCAGGAGTATTTAGTCATTCTTTCTATCATAGCGTGCCCTCCTCTTCTTCTTCAGCGTGACGGGTCTTCACAATCTTCGAGGAAGCCTTGCTGAGGTTCTCCTCGTCTTCCATATAGCGCTTTATCTTGCGAATGGCCTCCTGGTACCCCGGAATCTGCACCTTCTCGTAAAGGTTTACCTTCTGGGTTGTCTTCTTTCGGTTGTATTCCAGGATACTGCTGCGCTGTATGAAC
The DNA here is from genome assembly GCA_029009115.1 of Bacteroidales bacterium. Classification (GTDB taxonomy): domain Bacteria; phylum Bacteroidota; class Bacteroidia; order Bacteroidales; family UBA932; genus Cryptobacteroides. The sequence continues at coordinate 2,226 of JAQXJU010000069.1, forward strand.
ACTTCGGAACGAATCCCAAGCTCGGACAATTCTTTGAGGATGCGGACTCCGTCAACATACCAGGCCGGTTTGATGAAGGCATTGAAAGGCTTGAGGGAATAGTGAATCTCCTGCACATCAGGAACTTTGACTCCCGCCACCTTGACGGTGGACAGTTCCACGTCCTCTATCCTTACGAGGTCGGGTTCGAATTCGTTCCAGAGTGCTGCAAGGTAGTCGTATTCCTTCATCCTGGCTTCAAGTTCCCCCGAGAGCCGTTCCGACTCCGCCTTGGCGGCTATTACGCTCAGGCGCAGTGCAGACTCCTTGTTCTTGAGGGTCGGCAAGGCATTCCTGCGAATCTTAAGCTGTTTGCCGAGATTCGTAAGAGATGTTTTGTTGTATTGGAATTTGATTGCCATCAGCGGGGCCAGTATTCGTCAATAAGTGCTTGTTTGATACCGGTTTCTGCCGGCTTGAAATATTTCCCGAACAGGCTCCAGGCTGTGTTGAGCATCTCTTCGATAGAAATGTTGACATCAATCGAAAGAAGCCTGCGGGCGTAGTCCTTGGCATAGTCCAGACACCTGTGATCGTAGTCGGAGAGGTCGAATCCGTTCTCCAGCTTGGTCTTTGCATTCTGGGCATCGGCATAGAGACGCACTCCGGCATTCATAACCTGAGAGTGGTCCTTGCGGGTCTTCTTACCCTGAACGAGCTGCTTGAGGCGCGACAGTGACCTGAAGGGGTCAACGATGACGCATCCCGTATCGGCATCTGCACGCAGGAACAGCTGTCCTTCGGTGATGTATCCTGTGTTGTCGGGGATGGCGTGGGTGATGTCTCCCTCGTTGAGGGTCGTGACAGCAATAATGGTAATCGAACCTCCGTCAGGCAACTGAACGGCCTTTTCGTAAATCTTGGCAAGGTCGGAATACAGCGAGCCGGGCATAGAATCCTTAGAGGGAATCTGGTCCATACGGTTGCTCACGATTGACAGGGCATCGGCGTAGAGGGTCATATCGGTCAGCAGGACCAGTACCTTCTCGTTCTTGTCAACGGCAAAGTACTCGGCGGCTGCAAGGGCCATATCAGGGATGAGGAGCCTTTCGACAGGGGGATTTTCGGTGGTGTTCACAAAGGACACAATCTTGTCGAGGGCACCGGCCGATTCGAAGGCTTGGCGGAAGAAGAGGTAGTCGTCGTTCGACAGACCCATTCCTCCGAGGATAATCTTGTCAACGTCGGCTCTGAGGGCCACGTCTGCCATAACCTGGTTGTAAGGCTGGTCAGGGTCGGCAAAGAAAGGAATCTTCTGGCCCGAAACAAGGGTGTTGTTGAGGTCGATCCCTGCGATTCCGGTAGGGATGAGCTCTGAAGGCTGGCGTCTCTTGTAGGGGTTTACCGAAGGACCGCCGACCTCTCTTTCCTCACCTTCGACCTCGGGACCTCCGTCGATGGGATGTCCGTATGCGTCGAAGAAGCGGCCCGAGAGTTGTTCGCTGACCTTCAGGGTAGGAGGAGCGCCGAGGAACATCACTTCGGCATCCGAGGGAATTCCTTCGGTACCCGAGAAAACCTGGAGGGTGACGAGCGCACCCTTGGTCTTTACAACCTGTGCAAGACGGCCGTGAACAACGGCGAGCTCGTCATTCGAGACCCCCTCGGCCTTCAGCGAAACTGTCGCCTTTGTGATGGCCTCGAGTTTCGTATAGATGCGCTGATATGCTTTATTTGCCATTTTCTGCAAGTTTTTGGGCGAGCTCCTGCTCGTATTTCTTGAAATTCTCACTGCCCCATTCGGAGTAGTTCATCTGCTTGAGGATGTTGATGACCTCCTTGAAGTACGCGCGGCACTGCTCGAAGTCTTCGAAATCGAATTCGCGTGCGCAGATGTCAAGGATGAGGTCGAGCATATATCTCTGACGTTCCAGTGAAGTTACCGAGTCGATGGCATCGAAGGCATCCTGCTGCAGGAAGGCAAAGTCGATGAGTTCGCTCTTCCAGAAGGCCTCGTGATAGCTCATAGGCACACCGTCATCTCCAAGAATGTTGATCTGCTCGGACATTTCCTTTCCTCGGCGGACCAGAACCTTGGCGCTGTTGACCTTCTCGGACCAGCCTTTTTCTATCTTCTCGTCGAGGAAGGCCTTGATTTCGGGATACTCGAGATACTTTGAATAGGAATCGATGGGGTTGACGGCAGGATACCTCTTCTGGTCGGCGCGGTTCTGCTCGAGGGCGTAGAAACAGCGTGCAGCCTTCTTGGTACTCTCGGTAACAGGCTCCTTGAGGTTTCCTCCGGCAGGAGATACCGTTCCGATGAAGGTGACGGCTCCGGTCTGTCCGTTGTTCAGGACTACCATTCCGGCGCGTGCGTAGAAGTTGGATATGATGGCCGAGAGGTCCACAGGGAAGGCATCAGCTCCGGGAAGTTCCTCCATACGGTTACTCATTTCACGCAGAGCCTGGGCCCAGCGGGAGGTGGAGTCTGCGAGAAGCAGGCACCTCAGGCCCATGGCCCTGTAGTATTCACAGATGGTCATTGCTGTGTAAACCGATGCCTCACGGGCTGCAACAGGCATATTCGAAGTGTTGCAGATGATTGTAGTCCTCTCCATCAGGAAGCGGCCGGTATGAGGGTCGATCAGTTCGGGGAACTCGGTAAAGATTTCGACAACCTCGTTGGCACGCTCTCCGCAGGCTGCCATCACGATTACATCGGCTTCGCCCTGCTTGGCGATTGCGTGCTGAAGGACGGTCTTGCCGCATCCGAAAGGACCGGGAATGAATCCGGTACCACCTTCGGCAATGGGGTTGAAGGTGTCGATACAGCGCACACCGGTCTCCATTATCTTCTGCGGACGGGGCTTTTCGCGGTAGCATTTGACAGCGACCTTTGCGGGCCATCTCTGTACCATAGTAACGTTGACATCCTCTCCTTCTTCTGAAGTGAGAACTGCAATGGTGTCGTCAATGCGGTAACTGCCTGCCGGAACTACGCTTTTTACGGTGTAAGTGCCCTTGAACGAGAAGGGAACCATAATCTTGTGAGGCAGCCACCCTTCCTTGACCTCTCCGAGCCAGTCGGCAGCCGAGACACTGTCGCCTTCGGCAGCGATGGGGGTGAACTCCCACTGTGCCTCGTGGTCGAGAGGGTCGGTGTATTCGCCTCTCTTGAGGAATACTCCGTCCATGGTCCTGAGGTTGTTCTGCAGACCGTCATAGACGCTGGACAGAAGTCCCGGACCGAGAGTTACCTCGAGCATCTTGCCGAGGAAGCGGACCTCGTCTCCGTTCTTCAGTCCACGGGTGGACTCGAAGACCTGGACGGATGCCTTGTCTCCGGTCACTTTGATGACCTCGGCGAGGAGTTCTGTCCCGGCGAGGTCGATGTAGCAGAGTTCGTTTTCAGCCACGGGACCGAAAGTCTGTACGGTCACGAGGTTCGAAACGATACCTGTCACTTTTCCTGTTGTTGCCATATTCAGTTGTTTTCTTGTTTCTTGTAACTGCCCCTGACCGTTTCTACCAGCTTGCGGAAGAATTCGCGGCCGGTCGCGGGATCGAGCTGGACCCACCTTCCGACAATCTTGAGTCGGGCGATGAAGCCAAGCACCACTTCGAGATTGAGCACCTCCAGAGCAGTGAGTTCCTCGATTCTGTCCCACAGCAGCGAGTCCAGGGCCTTCTCTCTTGAGAGCAGATCTTCGGTGGCGAGAGCCGCATCCACGGCATCACGCTGCGTGATGTCTCCTTCTTCCTCGGGAAGCATATCCTGCCCCTCGGGACGACCGAGCGAGCGGTTGATGAATGCCGCCTTGCGGTTGCGCATCATAAGGTCATAGGAAAAGTATGCCCGAATGAACCTGTTTCGGCTCGACAGTGCGCTCGAGTAGAACTCTTCGTTCAGATTGGCGGAATCACAGCCCTTCAGCAGGAAATCCACCGTCGGCAGGTCTCTGGAAGGACAGCGGCTGCGAATCTCCTCGATGATGGAGTCGGGGTCGCCCAGTTCGGACTTTTCCATATCCCTGTTGAGGACGGGCAGCCCGGCTATGATATATTCGTAATTGTTCACTTCCCGAAGATGAGTTTGCGGGTGACAGGACGGAGATATTCCCTGATGAGGGCATCGAAACTCTCGTCAGTGAAACTCAGATACCAGCCGTCGCCGCGGGGGGCGATGGTGAATCCTCCAGCTACCTTCTTTGAGAAGGATGCGCTGACGGAAGACTTGAGTTTTGCGGAAAGTTCTCCCTGAACCCAGCTCTCGAGCGAGTCACGAAGGGTTTCGGGCAGAACGAGGTCCAGATCCCTGGCTTGCTGACCGGCGCTCAGGCCTTCGGCAACCGCCGTGATGAGTTTCTTGAGGAAATCGGGATCGGAAAGAGTTTCCCTGGTCTTCACTTCGGAAAGCACGTTCTCGACATCCTGCCTTGTCGCCTGCAGACACTGTGCGGATGCAGTCTTAAGGTCGGAGGCGACCTTGCTCTTCAGTTCCTCAGCCTGCTTCTGTGCCTCGGCAATGATACGGTCGGCCTCTTCCTTTGCGCTGGCCGTTATCTCGTCGGCTTTCTTCCTGGCTTCCAGAAGAATGCGCTCACCTTCCTCCTTGCCCTTGTTCAGACCCTCGTTATAAAGCCGGTCTGTCAGCTCTTGCAATTTGTCCTGCATATCGTTGGGTAGATTCAAAAATGTTTGCAAAAATAAGGATTTTAACATAATTTTACAATTCAGTTGACCTTGTAAATATAACGAATATGAAAAAACTCCATGCTGCCTTCCTGCTGCTTATGATGCCCTGTCTGGGGCTCTCTGCATCCGTCAGAACGACATCTTATCCAGCTTCTGTCCGAAAGATGAATCTCCAGCCTGGAGATACGGTCTGCATAGCCGACGGAATCTACTCGGACGTGAGGGTCAGATTTCTGGGGCACGGCACTCCCGAGGCTCCGATAGTCCTCCGTGCCAAAACCCCCGGGGGAGTGACCTTCGCAAAGGGGGCATCGGTGTCAGTGGACGGCAGCTACCTGGTTTTCGAAGGTTTTCGATTTGAAGGTCTTGGGGATAAAGTGTCCTGCTATGTGGCAACCACCGATTCCACCTCCCGCTGCCGAATCTCCAACTGCCTTTTCAAGGGGGCGGAAGGCCCTGAGGACATCAGCCGTTCGCGCAACTTCGTGCAACTCAGGGGCTGCTTCAACGAGGTTTCCGACTGTGCCTTTCTCGACAAGAACTCGCTCGGAGTTTCCCTGGGCGTGAACCTCAAGGAGAACAGCGTGGCGGGGCACGTCATCCGCAACAACTTCTTCACCCGCCCCAGCGTCCTGCGCAAGGGCAAGTCCATCCTCAACGGTCAGGAGTGCATTCGCCTCGGAAGCAGCACCCGCTGTTTTGAAGATGCATGCTGCACCGTCAGCGGGAACTGGTTTTACCACTGCGACGGCGAGGTGGAGACAATCTCCAGCAAGAGTTGCGGCAATACCTACGAGGGAAATCTCTTCGAAGAGTGCGTGGGTACCCTGACCCTCAGGCACGGGAACGGATGCACCGTGCGCGGAAACTTCTTCCTAGGGGGCGGCCGCAAAGGCACCGGCGGTGTCCGCATCATTGGCGAAAGACATATTTTGGAAGACAACTGGATGGTGGGCCTGAGGGGACGGAGTACCTATTCCGCCGTGTCGGTGGTGAAAGGATACGAGAATCCCGAACCCCACGAGTACTTCCAGGTAAGAGATGCCGTAATCCGCTCGAACAAAATCATCGACTGCGACTACGGAATCCAGATAGCCATCCCCACCCGTCCCGAGAATGTCCTGTTCCCTGAGGGGCTCTCGGTCGAGAAGAATCTCATAGTCTGCAACCGAGCCAGCCAGAAGGCGATATCTGTCTATGAGATGGACGATTCGGACATTAATTGGAAAGACAACGTAATCTGGGGAGGCACCCAGGAGGGAGTGTCTCTAAAGAAAGCTCGCAGGGCCCCCAAAATCGAACTGCCCGAAGATCAGATTCAGTCCATACGTGACCGGGCAGGCCAGGGCAGCTTCTGGAAAGCCGATCTGGTCAATTATCTGCACTCAACCATAAAATAACACTATGAATACCGAGGTCATCAGACAATTCAAAATTGAAGGCAACGTCGTCGAGGTGAAACCTCTCGGCGAGGGATTCATCAACGATACCTTCATTGTCCGCACTTCTTCCGAAGGGCCCGACTACATCCTGCAGAGGAAGAATCACAAGATATTTCCCGATGTCCCGGCTATGATGGATAACATCGTGGCCGTGACAAATCACATCAAGAACAAGGTCTCTGACCCGCTGCGCGAGACACTCACCGTTGTTCCGACTGTCGATGGAAAGAATTACTGTCTTGACGACGAAGGCAACTACTGGGCTGTATGCATCCTGATTCCGGATACCATAACCTACAACGTGGCCGACACCCTTGAACTAGTTCGTCAGGGCGGCATAGGGATAGGCCGTTTCCAGACCCTGCTGTCGGACTTTGACAAGCCTCTTGCCGAAACCATACCCGGTTTCCACAACCTTGCCTTCCGCTTTTCGCAGTGGGATGAGTGCCTTCGCAGAGATGCCGCAGGCCGCAAGGCAGGGCTCAGCGACGAAATCTACTTCATCGAGGCCCGCAGGCAGGAGTTCCTTGATTTCTGGAAACTTATCGAAGACGGCACCATCCCCAGAAGGGTGGCCCACAACGACACCAAGCTCAGCAACATACTCTTTGACGAACCCAGCGGCGAAGTGCTGTGTGCCATCGACCTTGACACCGTTATGAGCAGCACCTCACTGTGCGACGTAGGAGATGCAATACGCACATATACGAGTTCGACCATAGAGGATGACCCCGACTATGGCTCGGTACGCCTCTGCCTCGACAAGTTCCAGGCATATATGGACGGATATCTGTCGGAGCGCCGCGACACTCTCACCGAATCCGAGAAAGAGTGGCTTCCCTTCGCAGGTCTGTATCTGACCTATGAACAGACTCTTCGCTTCCTTATGGACTATATAGACGGCGATACATATTATAAGATACGCTATCCGGAGCATAATCTTGTCAGAACCAGGTCTCAGATGGCTCTGCTCCGCAGTATGGAAGACCAGTACGAGCAGATGAAACAGATAGTAAAAGACCTTCTATGATGAAACTGATACTTGTTGCGGCAGCACTTATTTCCCTGCTTTCACCTTCGAGAGAGCCTAATCTGTATGAGAAGTCACGCGCAGCCCTGATCGAAAGGGTAGGCTCGGCGCTTGAGAGTCCTGTCAGCCTGCCGGCCCCCTGCGACGGTGGGGGAGGCCCGGTTCACGAGACCCACAAGGCCAATTATATGCTGATTTCAGATCTAGCCAAAGCCTGGCAGCTGACCGGTGACCGGAAGTATTCCGACAGGCTCCGCGCCATGCTTATTGCCTATGCCGATATGTATCCGGGGCTTGGCTATCATCCCATTGTCCTTTCGAACACTCCCGGAAGACTCTTCTGGCAGACCCTCAACGAGTGCGTGTGGCTGGTGCACGTGGCTCCGGCATACCAGAGCATTCGTTCTACTCTTTCCGAGGCTGACAGGAATCATATCGACAACGACCTCATACGTCCTATGGCTGAATTTGCGATGCAGGGCACTCCTGACAACAGGGCAAACCTTGCAACCTTCAACAGCATCCACAACCACGGGACCTGGGCAGTCGCAGCCGTAGGACTTGCCGGCTTTGCCCTGGGCGACGATTCTCTGGTTGAAAAAGCCCTCTACGGGACCGACCTGAGCGGCAGCAACGGGGGCTTCCTCCAGCAGATGGACGAGCTCTTTTCTCCTGACGGTTACTATACCGAAGGTGCTTATTATCAGAGATATGCGATTTGGCCTTTCTTCCTGTTCGCCAGTGCTCTCGACAAGGAGCGTCCGCAGCTCAAAATCTTTGAACGCAGGGACGGAATACTGCTGAAGTCAGTCGATGCCCTCATTCAGATGTCTTACAAGGGGATGCTCCTGCCCTTCAACGATGCAGTGGCCAAGGACCTTACCGCCCAGGAACTGATTTGCGCCATTGACATAGCCTATTCGGCCAATCCTTCACGCAAAGACCTGCTGTCGATAGTGCGCGACTATCACGACCGCGTGCTTCTGACAGAACAGGGACTCAAGGTCGCAAAAGATCTTGCCGCCGGCAAGGCACGCCCCTATGAATTCCGCAGTGTCCTTCTCTCAGACGGAGCGGACGGCAGCCAGGGGGGATATGCCATACTGCGCAGCCCTGGCGGGGCAGCCCTCGGGTTCAAGGCTACTTCCCAGGGAATGGGACACGGCCATTTCGACAGGCTCTCTCTCATATACTGCGACAATGGCAACGAGATTCTCTCCGACTACGGCTCGGCCCGTTTTGTGAATGTCGATGAGAAGTACCACGGGCACTACACCCCCGAAAACAAGAGCTACGCCAAGCAGACCATTGCCCACAACACACTTGTCGTTGACGGTGTGTCCCACTACAAGGCCAGTGCCGGCAAGGCTGGTGCCACTCACGCCGAAATACTGGCATTCAACACAGCCGACCCTTCCTTCCAGTATGTGGGAGGATGCGAGAAGTCGGCCTATAAGGATGTCACCCTCACCCGCTGGACAGCCCTTGCCGAGACTGATTTCCTTCAGTATCCCATCCTCCTGGACCTGATGATTGCAGACAGCCGCAAGCCTCACGTCTATGACCTTCCCTTCCATTACAACGGACATATGATTTCGCTCACAGTCCCTTATAACAGGGCACTTGACAGGATGGAGCCTGCGGGCGAGAACTTCGGCTACCAGCATCTCTGGCTTGAGGCCTCGGCGAGCGCGGCGCCGGGCAGCACATCCTTTACCTGGATGACAGGGGACAGAATGTACAGCCTGAGCAGTGCAACAGACCCCGGTACAGAAATACTGATGCTGCGCACCGGGGCCAATGACCCTTCGTTCCACCTTCGCTCTGAACCTGTTCTGGTGCTGAGGCGCAAAAGCCAGGGAAGGGCAGTCTTCGCCTCGTGCATCGAAACTCACGGCATCTACGACAACAGTACCGAGCAGAGCGCCAATCTGGTGCACAGCTGCAGTGGGGTAAAAGTGCTCTCCGACGACGATTCTTTACTGAAGGTAGAATACATCTTTGCCGGCGGGCAGTCGCTCAGACTTGTCCTGGACAAGAAAGCATCTACTCTTTCGATTGACAGATAACCAATTTTTAAACAGATATGAAAACAAGAAGTGCAGATTACCAATTCGGTGAATCCCTCCCCTGGGAGGAAGTGGGCCCCGGCGTCAAGCGCCAGATTATGGGTTATGATGGACAGATAATGGCCGTCAAGGTCCATTTTGACAAGGGCGGAGTGGGCGTTCTCCACGAGCATTACCAGAGTCAGGTGACTTATGTCGTGTCAGGCAAGTTCGAGGTTTATATCGGTGACAAGACCCAGGTTCTTTCAGCCGGCGACGGCTATTACATCGAGCCTGATCTCATCCACGGATGCAAGTGCCTCGAGGAAGGCATACTCATCGATATGTTCTCTCCTTACCGTCACGATTTCATGAACAAGTAATACTGTAATGAAAATCAAAGGTTTACGCTGGTGGATACTGGGGCTGGTAGTTCTGGTGACCATCATAAACTATCTTGATAGGAATACTCTGGGGATGATGTGGCAGAACATCGTCATTGACCTTGGTCTGGTTGACCCTAATCTCCCCGAGGACCAGTTCAACGATATTTCCAAGAAACTTTTCCGCGACATCAACCTCGTGTTTATGATAGCTTACGGGCTGTCCCAGATGTTCTCAGGAAAACTTTATGACAAAATAGGGACCCGCCGCGGCTTTACCTTTTCGGCCCTTGTATGGGGTGTGTTCGACGCCCTTGCTTCTCTGGCCGGCAGTGTCAAGTCCTTTGCCTTTATGCGTGCCGGTCTCGGACTCGGAGTTGCAGGACCCTGGCCCGGAGCTGTAAAGAGCAATGCAGAGTGGTTCCCCCAGAAGGAAAGGGCAACAGCTCAGGGTTTCTTCAACGCCGGAGCATCGGTGGGCGCCATTCTGGCTCCCATTCTTATCGCAGTGGTTTATGCCTGGCTAGGCTGGAAGTGGACCTTCGTCTCGATAGGTGTACTGGCTCCCCTGTGGGTGATTCCCTGGCTTGTCATCAACAAGAAAGGGCCCAAAGAGCACCCCTGGATTACCGAAGAAGAAAAACAGTACATAGTTTCGGGGCAGCCCGAGAGCAAGGTCTCTGAAGACAGGGCCCTCAGCTGGGGAGAACTCCTTTCCAGAAAGAAGAGTTATGCCGTTATTGCGGGACGCTTCTTCCTCGATCCCATCTGGTGGATGTTCGTGACCTGGCTCCCCATTTACCTTGGGCAGAAGTACGGAATGGATATCAAGCAGCTTGCCGCCCATATGTGGATACCTTACTGCGGTGCCGCCCTGGGCTCACTTGCCGGAGGATGGACTTCGAGCGGTCTCATCAAGGCCGGGCGCAGCGTGTCGTTCTCGCGCAAGGCTGCAATCATAATCGGAGCCTGCATCCTGCTTCCTTCGCTTATTGCTGTGGCTTTTGTTCAGGACCCTATGGTCGCGGTGCTGGTAATGGCTGTCATCCTGTTCGGCTACCAGTTTGTAATCAATAATATACAGACCTTGCCCGGAGATATGTACACTGGCAAGAGCATAGGCTCGCTGGCCGGACTCGGAGGAGCGGCTGCAACACTCGGAACGATATGCACGATGTTTTTCGTGCCAATGCTCACCCGCGGTGACAACTGGACCCCGTTCTTCATTATGGGTGCAGCCCTTGTTCCCCTGTCGCTGGCCTGCGTTTTCCTGTTTGCCGGCAAGATTGAACACAGTAACTGAATTTCAACAAACGATAAACAAGTATGAAAAGATTTGAAGGAAAGGTAGCCGTCGTTACCGGCGGCGCCCGTGACCTGGGCAGGGCAGTGGCCGTGCGTCTTGCTGCCGAAGGCGCCAGAGTGGTTGTCAACTATGCACACAACGAAAAGAATGCGCAGGATACTCTCGAAGAGATACGCAAGGCCGGAGGCGAGGCCATTGCAGTGAAGGCCGACGTGACCCGCGAAGCCGAAGTCAAGGCTCTCTTTGACGAGGCTGTCGCCGCATACGGCCCTAAGATTGACATTCTTGTCAACGTTGCCGGCGGTATGGTTGCCCGAAAGACAGTCGAAGAGCAGACTGAGGAGTGGTATGACTTTGTGATGGACCTCAATATGAAGAGCGTCTGGCTATGCACCCGCGAGGTTGTAAAGTATATGCCTGCCGGAGGTTCTATCGTGAACTTCTCTTCCCAGGCAGCCCGCGACGGAGGCGGCCCCGGAGCTTCTCTCTATGCCACTTCAAAGGCTGCTGTCCTTTGCTACACACGCTCAATGGCCAAGGAACTCGGCCCCCGCGGTATCAGGGTCAACTCTGTGACACCGGGTATGATAAATACCACCTTCCACGATACGTTCACCAAGCCCGAGGCTCGTGAGAACCTCCATCGCACGGCACCTCTTCGCAGGGAAGGCGAAGCCGGGGATGTGGCAGGTCTCGTGACCTATCTGGCCAGCGACGATGCCGCCTACATCACAGGAACAGGCGTGGATATCAATGGCGGCTGCTTCTTCAGCTAGCCCTGGAGAGTTACGATGACGGCTCCTTCAGCTACCGAATCACCTTCCTTGACATTAATCTCGGTGACGGTTCCTGAGAATTCTGCCTGAATCTCATTCTCCATCTTCATCGCTTCAAGAACGGCGACTTTCTGGCCCCGGGTCAGATGGTCGCCTTTTTTGACGCACAACTCTATGATTACTCCCGGGAGGGGAGAGCTGATGCTTCCCGTTGAGGAGAAGGACTGTGCCTCTCCACGGTTGACGCTGGGGGAAGCAGCCGCAACAACAGGGGTTTCGGACCGGTCCTCACTGGTACTCTCGAAACTGAGTTCGTAGTCGGTTCCGTTGACATTGACCGAGGCTTGCGAGCCCTGTATGCCTTCAATACGGACATCAAAGTCTTGGCCGTTTACGTGAATCTTATATGTTTTCATCGTCGAAGTGCTATTTTGATGGTTTGCGGCGGAAAGAGAATGCAGGACTGTTCCACTGGCTTGAAGAGTTCCTGCGGATGGTTATCACTCCACTCTCTGTGTCGTGCACCTCATCTTCGAGGTAAAGCCCTATTGCAAGGGCAATTGCCGCTGCCGCTTCGGGGCTGATGCTTTGCTTTTCCATAGCTTTAGAGCGGGAGGTTGTCGTGTTTCTTAGCCGGCAGTTCCTGCTTTTTGCCCGCAGTGGCTTCGAGTGCCCTGATGATGCGGAAACGGGTATTGCGAGGCTCTATGATATCTTCGATGTAGCCCATTCTGGCAGCCTGATAGGGGTTGCAGAACAGATCGTTGTACTCCTTTTTTTTCTCTTCGGAAAGGGCAGCTCTCTTTTCAGGGTCGGCTTCCGCCTTGAGTTCTTTGCCATAGAGTATTCCCACGGCACCGTCTGCCCCCATCACAGCAATGTTTGCAGACGGCCAGGCATAGTTCACATCTCCCCTGAGCTGCTTGCAACTCATCACGATGTGCGCACCGCCGTAGCTCTTGCGAAGGGTAACGGTTATCTTAGGGACAGTAGCCTCGCCGTATGCATAGAGCAGTTTTGCTCCGTTGGATATGATGGCCCCGTACTCCTGGGCAGTGCCGCAGAGGAATCCCGGAACATCCACAAGGGTAACCAGGGGAATGTTGAATGCATCGCAGAAACGGACGAACCTCGAAGCCTTGCGCGAGGCATTGATGTCGAGCACTCCGGCAAGCACTTTGGGCTGGTTGGCAACGATTCCTACGCTCCTTCCTCCCATATGGGCGAATCCTACTATGATATTCTTTGCAAAATCCCTGTGGACTTCGAGGAATTCGCCGTCATCGACTATGCTCCCTATCACTCCATACATGTCGTAGGCCTTGTTGGGATTGTCGGGGATAATCGAATTCAACGAGTCGTCGATTCTGGATACGGGGTCGTCGGTCGGTCTTGACGGGGCCTGCTCCATATTGTTCTGGGGCAGGAACGAAAGCAGCTTGCGTATGGTCTCGAGGGTCTCGGTGTCATCGTTGCAGGCAAAATGTGCCACCCCGGATTTGCCCGTGTGTACACTTGCCCCTCCAAGTGTCTCCTGATCAACGACTTCTCCGGTCACCGACTTGACCACCGAAGGCCCAGTCAGGAACATATACGAACTGTTCCTGACCATAAGGGTGAAGTCCGTAAGGGCGGGGGAATATACGGCACCTCCGGCACAGGGTCCCATAATGGCGCTGATTTGGGGAACCACCCCGCTGGCGAGAATGTTCCGCTCGAAGATTTCGCCATAACCGGCCAGGGCATCTATGCCCTCCTGGATACGTGCTCCTCCCGAGTCGTTCAGGCCTATGCAGGGGGCTCCGACACGTACGGCCATATCCATTACCTTGCAGATTTTCTCTGACATTGTCTTGCTGAGAGACCCGCCGCTGACCGTGAAATCCTGGGCGAAAACATAAACAAGCCTTCCGTCTATAGTGCCCTGTCCGGTTACAACTCCGTCTCCGTCGGGGTGCCTGCCCTCCATTCCGAAGTTTGTGCACCTGTGGGTTACGAACATATCGAATTCTTCGAACGAACCTTCGTCCAGAAGTATCGCCAGCCTTTCGCGGGCAGTAAGCTTGCCTTTGGCGTGTTGGGCGTCAATTCTGTCCTGCCCTCCTGAGAGACGGGCGGAAGAGCGCCTGCTGACAAGTTCCTTGATTTTTTCTTCCTGTATGCTCATTGTGATTTCTTTTGTAAGCAACATCGTCGGCGAAGTTACGAAAATTCCTTATATTTGTGTGTTATGGCAGTGCTTAAGAAGATAGTCGTGCAGGATTTCCGCAACATCGTGCTGCAGGAATTGGAGTTTTCGCCCAATATCAACTGCATAAGCGGAGACAACGGTACAGGGAAGACGAACCTCCTCGATGCCGTATGGTACCTGTCAATGACCAAGAGCTCCAGAGGCGGTTCGGACAGGTTCAGCTTCCGTCACGGAACGGGCGGATTCGCCCTTGCAGGAACCTACGCTCTTTCCGACGGAAGCTCTACACGGGTCAGTATCCGCGCAGGTGGCAGCGAACCCTCCTCCAAGCAGGTCAGAAGAGATGACAAGACCGTTGGCCGTCTTTCGGACCACATAGGCGAGATTCCCGTAGTGATGGTCAGTCCTGCTGATGGTGCGCTGGTCAGCGAAAGTGCAGAGGAGCGCCGCCGTTTCGTCAATTCGGTCCTCTCCCAGATGGACCGCTCGTATCTGTTTGATGTGCAGAAGTACAACAAGCTGCTCAGCCAGAGGAATGCCGTTCTGAAAGACGCTGTGTGCCCCTCCTCTCAGATGCTCGACGTGCTCGAGGAGATGATGGGGGAGTGCGCCACCAGAATATGGGAGGCCCGCCGCAGTTTTGCTGCCCGGCTCGAACCTCAGGTGGAGATGTTTTACCACAGCATCTCTTCTGGACAGGAAAGGGTGGGAATAGAGTACCGGTCCGACCTCGACAAAGGCGGGCTTGCCGCTCAGTTGAAGGAGTCCCGCAACCGTGATTCAGCGCTGAGATACACCCTTGCAGGAGTGCAACGCGACGATTTCCTCTTTACCCTCGACGGCTACCCCATTCGCAAATGCGGGTCCCAGGGGCAGCAGAAATCCTTCCTTGTCGCCCTGAAGTTCGCGCAGTACGAGTTAATGAAAAATGACAGCGGGCACGCACCCATACTGCTTCTCGACGACCTCTTCGACAAGCTCGATATGACAAGGGTCTCGAACCTCCTTTCGATGGTGGCGAGTTCTGATTTCGGGCAGATTTTCATCACCGATTCAAACAAGGTCCGCATCCGCGGCATTGTTGACGGCATCACTGCAGACAGGGCCTATTTCGAGGCGGCAGGAGGCGCCTTTTCCAAGATTGATGAATAGTCTTCCCAGAAAGAAGGCCATAGATATGGCCGAAGCTATCAAACTCTTCCTCAAGGAGAGCGGGTTGGAGGCAGGTCACAATGTCCAGCGTATCTACGCCGCCTGGGACGAGGCATCTATGGCATCAGTCCACACGATTTCCAAGTACTACCGCGACGGAATCCTGTATGTGACCCTTCGATCTTCGATGGCCAGAACCCATATCCAGATGCAGAAAAGAGATATCCTCCGCCAGATGAACGTCATCCTTTCGAAGGACCCTCTCTTCGTACGCAAAGACTCCGAAACTGAATACGTCAAAGAAATCGTACTGAAATGAAGATAGTGGCAGACAGTTCGGTCCCTTTTGTGGAGGGAATCTTCGAACCCTATTCCGAGGTGGTTTACAAGGAAGGTGCTTCCATCACCCCCGAAGATGTTCGTGATGCCGATGCCCTTCTCCTGAGGACACGCACAAGGTGCGATGCCCGCCTTCTGGAAGGCTCGTCAGTAAAGATGATAAGCATAGCCGCAATAGGGATGGACAATGTTGACCATCAGTATTGTGACAGCCATTCGATATTCGTGCAGAATGCTTCGGGAGCCGTTGCCGGAGGCGTGATGGACTATGTTTTTTCTGCCCTTTACGGGACTGCCTCGCGGCGCAGCATCCCTCTTTCGGGGCTGACATTCGGGGTGATTGGCTGTGGCTCATCCGGCTCTGCAGTAGAAAAAATGGCCCGTCAGCTCGGCTTCAAGCTTATGCTCTGCGACCCCCCGAGAGCCAGAGCCGAGGGCGAAGGCCAGTTCTGCAGTCTCGATGAACTCCTGTCGGAGTCGGACATCATCTCGCTTCACGTTCCCTTGAACGAAAGCACCCGCAGGATGGCTGACGCATCTTTCTTCGCGAAAATGAAGGTCGGCGCGTTCTTTATCAATACCGCTCACGGAGCCATAGTGTGCGAGAATGACCTTATTGCCGCCATTCCCAAACTCGGCCCTGTGGTCATCGATGCCTGGGACAACGAGCCTGATATCAACACCAGGCTTATGGATATGGTAGATATTGCTACTCCCCACATCGCAGGATATTCCTACCAGGGGAAGTTGAACTCGACCACCGCAGCCGTGAGAGCCATAGCCCGCTTCTTTGGCTTCAAGGAACTGTTCGAGTACTTTGCAAAACCCGATGTCGAGGGCCTCGCAGCAACCCGTGTCGATGTGACAGGCAAATCCCAGGGCGAAATAGCTTCGATATTCCAATACAACTATCCGATATTCACCGACGACTTCCTGTTCCGTATGGATCCCGGAGGATTCGAGCGTATCCGTGCCGGCTACCGCTACAGGAGGGAGTTTTATATTGACTGATTATGTTTACAAAAGAAGACATCGCAAGAATGGAGGCGGACGGACGCAATCCCGCCCAGGTCCGCTCCCAGGTTGAGCGTCTCCGCAAGGGTTTCCCCTGGCTGGACGTGGTCGCTCCCGCTACTCCCGGGAACGGTATCGAAGTTCTTTCTGAATCAGAGGCTTCCCAGGCTGCTGAATATGGCCGCAACGCCAGTGTTGCCGGGCGGCTGAAGTTCGTACCGGCATCAGGAGCTGCCTCACGTATGTTCAAGGATATCTTCGCCGGAGCCGCCAGACTCAAGGCTGGAGAAAGCCTGAGTGAGGATGCTCCGCTATCCAGGCTCTCCTCGAGAATAGAGGACTTTGCCTTCTATACTCCCGAGGATTTCCCCGACAGGACCCCACTGGCTGTTGCCGAAGAACTTCTCTCCGACACCGGACTCGGATACGGCAGCAAGCCCAAGGGCGTGCTGAAATTCCACCGCTATCCCGACGAGGTCAGAACGGCTCTTGCAGAGCATCTTGTCGAAGGCAGCTCGTATATGCGCAACTCCGACGGCTCGGTTAAACTCGTCGTGACAGTATCTCCCGAGCATCTTCCCCTCTTCAAGCAGGCTCTCGAAGACGTGCGCGAGACCTTCGAGAAGCGGTATTCCGTACGCTACGACGTAGAATTCACCTTCCAGGACAAGGCTACCGACACCATTGCCGTAGATTCTGAAGGAAAGCCCTTCCGCAAGAACGACGGTACCCTGCTCTTCCGTCCTGCCGGTCACGGAGCCCTGCTGGGCAATCTCTCGGCCGTGGATGCCGAACTCGTATCGGTCAAGAACATAGACAACGTGGCAGTTGAGAGGATGCTCCCCACGACAGCCTTCTGGAAGGAAGTTCTCGCCGGCAGGGCCCTGCAGCTTCGCGACCGTATCTTCGGGTATATCTATGCCCTCGACCAGATTGCCTCAGCAAGCCCTACGCAGGTGTACCCCAGCATTCCCGGAATCACTCCTGCCGATTTCGACCCCTTCGCCAGCGACGAAGCCCAGGCCCTGTGCAACGAGATAGAACTGTTCCTCAGGGACGTTCTTTGCGTTACGATACCCGCTGAACGCAGCCCTAAGGCAAGGGCAGCTGCCCTTCGAAAGAAACTCGACCGCCCCATCAGGGTTTGCGGAATGGTGCGCAACCAGGGCGAGCCTGGAGGAGGCCCCTTTATCATAAGGGCCAGTGACGGATCGACATCTCTGCAGATTCTTGAGAGCGTCCAGCTGCGTGAACCCCTCGGCGGCACTCACTTCAATCCCGTGGACCTGGTTTGCTGCCTGCTTGACAGCCAGGGCCGTCACTTCAGACTCGAAGACTATGTTGACCCCCAGACGGGATTCATCTCCTCGAAGAGTTTCGAAGGTCGTGAACTCAAGGCCCTTGAACTGCCCGGTTTGTGGAACGGTTCGATGTCAGATTGGAATACCCTGTTCGTAGAAGTTCCGGTAGAGACTTTCAATCCTGTAAAGACAGTTCTCGACCTTCTCAGACCGGCTCATCAGGCTTAGTTATTCTTTATTTTGAAATTTAGCGGCTTTTGTATAAATTTGCGGGCTTTTATTACCGCAAATTAACGAATTACAGATATGGCAAAGAAAAACAGCAAGGAAATCGAAGCGGCCCGTCAGGAGACCATCGAGGCAAGTGTTTCAAAGACAGAGCAGTTCTATAACGAGAACAAGAAACTCATATGGAGTGTTTTCGCCGCAGTGGTGGTGCTTGGACTTTGTGTGGTAGGCTACGTCAAGTTTATCTACGAGCCCAAGTGTGCCGAGGCCCAGGAGCAGATGTATCCTGCCGAGGCTGCCTTCCAGTCTTCGGAGTGGGAACTCGCCCTGAACGGTGACGGCAATTCTCTCGGATTCGCCGAGGTTGCAAGGCAGTATGGTTCCAAGGCCGGAAAGTCCGTCTGGATGTATGCCGGTGTTTGCGAGCTGCAGCTTGGCAACTACGAGAGCGCCATTGCATATCTCAAAAAGTACAATGGCAAGGATTCGATTCTCGCAGCAAGGGCTCTCGCCTGCATCGGTGATGCCTATGTCGGACTCGAAGACTACTCGAGCGCCGTTTCTTACTTCCTCAAGGCCGCAGACCGTGCCGACAACATCTATGCTGCATCTTACCTGCTCAAGGCCGGTGTCACATACGAAGAACTCGGTGAGGCTTCCAAGGCTCTCGGCTGCTACGAGACAATCAAGGACAAATATCCCCAGTCCATCGAAGGATACGATATCGACAAGTACATCAACCGCGTAAAGTAGATTTTATGGGAAGAGCGTTTGAATTCCGCAAGGAAAGGAAGTTGAAAAGATGGGGCCACATGGCCCGCACCTTCACCAAACTCGGTAAGGAAATTACTATTGCAGTCAAGCAGGGAGGTCCCGACGTGACCGGCAACCCCCGTCTGCGTGCGCTGATGGCCGAAGCCCGCAGCGAGCAGATGCCCAAGGAGAACATCGAGAGGGCCATCAAGAAGGCTACCGAGAGCAAGCAGGGCGACTTCAAGGAGATAATTTACGAAGGTTACGGTCCTTTCGGAATCGCCTACCTCGTAGAGGCTGCCACCGACAACAATACCCGTACCGTGGCCAATGTCCGCAGCTACTTCACCAAGTGCGGAGGTACCCTCGGAACCAGCGGTTCGGTATCCTTTATGTTCGACCACAAGTGTGTCTTCCGTATCAAGGAGGCTGAAGGGATGGACCTTGAGGAGTTCCAGCTCGAACTTTGCGACTGTGACGACGACCCCGAGGTATTCGAGGAGACTGTCGTCGATAAGGACGACAACGAATCCAAGGAAGTTGTCATCTACGGTGCATACCAGTCTTACGGACAGATTCAGAAGTTCCTCGAAGACAACGGGTACGAGCTCATTTCCGGAGGTTTCGAGCAGATTCCCAACACCGAACTCAAGGACGTGACTCCCGAGCAGAGGGCTACTCTAAACAAACTTACCGGGCTGCTTGAGGATGACGAGGATGTCACCAACGTCTATACGACTCTCAAGCCT
>JAQXJU010000070.1 GCA_029009115.1 Bacteroidales bacterium
CTTCACAACCAGGTGGAGACCCTGTCGGGCTTATTGAAATGAGCATCAACACAGGGCGCTATCCCGAGGCTTCGGTCGGTTCGAAGAAGGCCGTCTGGTACGAGGGCGATGCTATCGCTGTATTCGACGGGCAGAAAGCAAATCGTTTCGCGGCAGTGACAGGCGGCGAGACGGCAATATTCAAGGGCAACGCTGTCAAGTCTGACAGCTATATGTTTGTATTCCCCTGGATGGAGGGTGCCGGCTTCAGCGGCACAACAGAGGCCGAAGCCTGTCTTAATCATAAGCAGAAGGCGGTATGCGGAGCATATGACCTCGAATCGGCCCCTCTGGCAGGCGAGTACAGATTAGGCAGTAACGGTGCTTCGCTACGCCTTGCCTGCGCCTTCCTTAAGTTTGAACTTACCGAGAGCGGATTTGCAGGGGTTCGCATCAGCAGCATCGACTCCACTCCCCTCTCCGGGAAATTCACTCTGCGCCTCAAGAACAGGATTCCCGAAATCATTAATATCAGTGAGGGCAAAGACTGCGTCGAACTATCTTCAGAGAAGGGCAGTCTTGAGGCAGGAACCTACTTCGCGCCTGTACTTCCGGGAACCTACGCCGGAGGAATCAGCCTGAGCACCTGCAACTCCGAAGGTGTCTGGAAAACAGTTTCTACGAGCGGTCCGCTGACTCTCGAAAGGGCTCAGACCTATGCTCTCTCGGGCTCGGAGGCCGAGAATCCGGGAACGGACTTCGAAGATGAGGCCAACGACCCATCTGCCGACCCTGTAAGCAGCTACGGGCTTGATTATAAATTGCTTGCAAGAGCAGGACACCCGAGACTCCTTCTTCGCGAGGATGAACTCGAAGCCTACCGAAAGAGGGTTCTTGTGGACAAAAAGGCCGACGACTACGTATATCTGCTTCATACCAAGGCAATGAAGATGGCCGAGACTCAGCTCAACACCACCGACCAGATACGTCACGAACTCATTGACGGGAAGCGTATGCTCAGTTATTCGATGATTGCCCTCCGCAGGATGTTCGCCTGCTCGTACGCATACAGAATAACAGGAGAGACCCGCTACCTGAGCAGGGTAAGGGAAGATCTTGCCACGATTCTGACCTTCCCCGACTGGAATCCTTCGCACTATCTCGACGTGGGAGAGATGTCTCTGGCTGTTTCTCTGGCGTATGACTGGCTCTACTACGACCTCAGCCTCGAGGAGCGCAAGGCCATTCATTCCATACTTAAGAGCCACGCTCTCGGAACATACGCCAACAAGGGTTATCTGAGGGACATAAGCAACTGGAACCAGGTGTGCAACGCCGGAATTATTGCAGCGGCCATTACCCTCTACGAGAAGGACAAGGCAATATGCGCCAAGGCCATAGAAACTGGGGTAGGGAGCAATCTGACTGCCGCCGCGGGAATCTACAACCCCGACGGAAACACTCACGAGGGCTATTCATATTGGGCATACGGAACTGATTTTCAAGTCATTCTGCTTCAGATGCTCGATTCGGCCTTCGGTCACTGCGCCGGCATTGACAAGACTGAAGGACTCAAGAAGACCGGCAAGTTCATACTTTATATGGGTGGTCCCGTGGGGACTTTCTCATTTGCAGACGGTGGTTCAGAGGGAAAGACCAAGAGCCGCTTCAGCCAGTGGTGGCTTGCTTCGCATTACAATCAGCCCGCCGACCTCTGCCAGGAAATTGCAGGGTTCAAGGCTGGGAAATACAATACTCCGAGCGACAGACTGTTCTGTTCGGTTCCCCTGGCCCTGTTCCGCAACCCAGTGAGCATTACCGAGGGGCAGTACCCATCGAAGAAGCTCTGGACCGGAAACGGGCTATGCCCTGTGGCGATGATCCGCAGCGGATGGACAGGAAGCGATTCTGACATCTATGTAGGCTTCAAGGGAGGCGGAGCGGGCACCACGCACTCGCACCTTGATGCCGGATCTTTCGTGTTCGACTGCAAGGGGGTTCGCTGGTCTGAAGACCTCAGCATAGGCTCCTATGCCCCTTACGAACACACCATTTCTGATTTCTGGAAGCTCACGCAGAGTTCGCGCCGCTGGGATGTACTCAGGGCGAATAACTTGATGCACAGCACTATAGCATTTGAAAACAGCGACGGCAGCGTCTCTGACAAACTGCACGTAACCGACCAGAGGGCTGGCGAGTGGTACGCGACCATAAGCGATTCGTTCGAGAACAGCAGCGAGGTAGGGGCAACTATGGACCTCACTCCCCTCTATTCCGATCAGGTGGCATCGGCAAAGCGCACCGTTAAGCTGGTCGCAAACAAAGACCTTGTGATAGTGGACGTCATCAAGGCCAAGCCAGGGATGGATGCAAAGATGCAGTGGAGGATGCTTACGGCGGCACAGGTAACTGCCGGCAGCCGTTATTCCTCGCTTGTACGCAACAATATGACTATGTTCCTTTCGGCAGTCACCGATGACGCTTCGGCCACTCCGGTGTACACCAGGTGGGACAGCTCGAGGCCCTCAAACTGGGCAGACCGGGGCTGGGACACGACAGTTGAGCCCGACAACTCGGGATACAGCATAGCAGGATTCACTCTGACCGTTTCCGCGGGCAGAACAGTGACCGTAACAACCACTTTATCATTTGACAG
This sequence comes from Bacteroidales bacterium, assembly GCA_029009115.1. Lineage (GTDB taxonomy): Bacteria > Bacteroidota > Bacteroidia > Bacteroidales > UBA932 > Cryptobacteroides. The sequence continues at coordinate 2,636 of JAQXJU010000070.1, forward strand.
ACCAAACTATTAAACCTATATTATTTAACTAACCAAAATCAATTATGCTATTTCCAGGTAGACCCACTCTGAAAGGTCTGCTTCGTTTGACCGGACTTGCCGGACTCGTGCTTTGTGCGACTCTCGCACTGCAGGGGTCGGCGTCAGCCCAATCGCGGAGCAGAATCAACGGTAGAGTCGTTGACAGCAAGGGAGAAGCCGTAATCGGTGCAAGCGTCTTGGTCGAAGGCGACGAGAACACTTGGGCAATCACCGATTTAGACGGAAAATTCAGCTTGAACGTCGCAAGTGGCAGCAGGCTGAACATCTCCAGCATAGGATTCACTCCTACAATCATCAAGGTAGGTGAGGCCAAAGACTACGTCATCCGTCTCAAGGAGGATTCAGAAATGCTCCAGGACGTGGTGGTCGTTGGTTACGGTACTCAGAAGAAAGAAAGTGTCGTTGGGGCAATCTCGTCCGTCAAGGGTGATGCCCTTGTCGGTTCGGGTATGACCAACATCACTGGCGCAATGGCAGGTAAGCTGTCGGGCGTCGTGACCATCCAGACCACAGGACAGCCCGGTCAGAACGATGCCGAGATCCTGATTCGAGGCGTATCGAGCTTCGGAAGTTCGGCTCCTCTGGTGCTTGTGGACGGTGTCGAGCGTGACTTCGCTTCAATCGATCCCAACGAGGTTGCCGACCTTTCGGTTCTCAAGGACGCTTCGGCAACGGCTGTTTTCGGTGCAAAGGGTGCAAACGGTGTTATCATCGTGACCACCAAGAGCGGAAGCGAGGGCAAGCCCAAGATGGATGTCAGCTTCTCTAGCGGTCTTGCCAACCCCATCAACCTGCCTGAACACGTCGATTCTTACACCACGATGTCGATAATGAACGTGGCTATGATGAACGACCAGAACTTTTCGGGTCTGACCTCTGAGGCTGCCCTTCGCGAATACAAGAACCCTTCGAGCCGCCTGATGAGCCTCAAGTATCCCGATGTGGACTGGTTCAGGGAAATGACACGCACCTTCGCCCAGACATACAACGCCAATATCAACATCAAGGGAGGTACACGTTTCGTAAAGTACTTCGCCTCGGTGGGATACGTTCACGAGGGTTCCATCTTCAAGAGCTTCGACGACGGCAAGGTCAACTCGAACTATACCTACAACAGGGTCAACTTCCGTACTAACTTCGACTTCAACGTTACACGTTCAACTCTGGTGTCGTTCAAGATGGGAGGGAATGTTGGAATCAAGAACAAACCCAATCTCGACCAGGATGAGAAGATGTGGCAGTTTATGTTCGGAAGCTCATCGGCAAAGTACCCTATGTACTATCCTTCCTGGGTGCTGGAGGAGGTTCCTGACATCGACTATCCCAACGCTTCGGGCGACCGTCTCATCAGCGAAGCTGACCAGACTACCGGCAACCCCTACTACCAGCTTATGAGGGGCCGTTTCATCCAGCTGACCGACAGCAAGCTCTTTACCGACATCATCGCAAAGCAGAAACTGGACTTCATTACCGAAGGCCTCTCGGTGCAGGCAAAGGTTTCGCTCAGTACCTATTATAAATACAGGACCCTGAGTTCGACCTACGACAGACCCGGCTGGAGACTCGACATCGACAATATAGGAACCGGGGTCAATCCCTGGGTCAAGTCGAGCAGCGACGGCTTCATCTTTGTGGAGACACCTCTGTTCACCACTGCCGACAACAGCCTGCAGAGCGGATACTATATGGACCTCTATTACGATGCGTCGGTCAATTACGACCGCAGCTTCGGCAAGCACAACGTAACCGGTCTGTTCCTCTTCAACAGGCAGGAGCAGGACAAGGGTTCTGACTTCCCGTACTATAACGAGGCTCTGGTAGCAAGGGCTACCTACGACTACGCCCACAAGTATCTCTTTGAGATGAATATGGGTTATACAGGATCCGAAAGGTTCGCTCCTGAGAACCGCTTCGGTTTCTTCCCCTCGGGTGCTCTCGGATGGGTTGTTTCGGAAGAGAATTTCTTCCAGCCCCTGAAGCCGGTGTTCTCAAAACTGAAGATCCGCGCCTCTATGGGTCTTGTTGGTAGCGACAAGGCAAGCAACCGCTGGCTCTACATATCCGAGTTCAAGAAGGACTCCAACGGACACATAGTCGAGGACAAGGCCGCCAACCGCTTCGTGCAGTGGGAAGAGGCCCTCAAGCGCGATCTCGGAATCGAGATGGGCTTCTTCGGGAATGCCCTCTCGGTGAATGTCGATCTGTTCAGCGAGAACCGTGACAAGATGCTAATCTCGGTAGCCAACACTACGCCCCTGTGGGTTGGTAACAGTTCGAAGGAACTGAACAAGGGAGCCATCAAGAAGCACGGTATCGAAATCGAAGCCGACTATCACGGCAAGGCAGGCGAACTGCGCTACAGCATAGGCGGAAACTTCTCGTTCAACGAGAACCGTATCCTCGCCTACGATGACGCACCCTACTCGCTGTCGCACCAGAAGAAGGTCGGGACATCGCTCGGCTCGCAGACAAGCGGCGCATATCTCATTGATGGCGAATATCTTACCTCTATCGATGATATTCACTCTAACTTCCTTCCCGTCAACATCAGCAACGTTGTGGTAGGTGACTACAAGTTCCTCGACTACACCGCCGACGGCATCATCGACAAGGACGACCTCACAAGGATGGCCGGTTCGCTGTATCCTCCCATCGCCTATGCCCTCAAGGGCAACCTCAGGTGGAAGGGTCTCGACGTGAGCATACTCTTCCAGGGCTATGCAGGAAAGTATGTCAACTACGACCAGATGTACGAGTGGGAGTTCTACAAGGGCAACTACCGTATTCACCAGTCTTCGGTTGACTACTGGTCTCCCGCCAATACCGACGGAACTCACGCCACTGTGCATTATTCGGCATCGTCGTTTGCCAATATGAACTGGTCGGGATATGCCGAGTCTTCGACCACCGGAGGATACAATGCCAAACTCCTCGGCCACTCATGGAGAAAGGCCGACTTCCTGCGTCTCAAGGAGCTTAACATCGGTTATGTCTTCAATACTCCCGCTGTCAAGCGTCTTGTCGGACTCGAAGCCATCAAGGTCTATCTTACCGGCAACAACCTGCTGACATTCAGCGAACTTCTCGAAGGTGACCCTGAAAGCAAGTACCTCGTTTGGGGTGAGTATCCCCAGATGCGTACCATCAAGATGGGTGTTCAGATGACTTTCTAAAGGATACTGGATATGAAAAACATAAAGTCAATAATAACTTGCCTTGCTGTGGTTCTGCTGACAAGCGGATGTCTGCAGGAGTATCTCGACAAGGCTCCCGAAGCCGACCTTACGGAGAAGGAAGTATTCAGCAAGTACGCCAACTTCAAGAGTTACTTCTACGCCGTATATTCGGGATCGAGCTTCAATATCCGTTGCCACTATCCCTTGCTCTCGACAATGAACTCGCAGAAGACCACTCTCGAGGAGCTCACAGATATGTGCGACAAGTCCCGAATCCAGAGGGCGCAGGCCATCAAGCAGGGAACAGGTTCTGAGGCCACCTGGCTCATAGGCTACCACACTGCCGACGGCAACTACTACAACCTCGCCAGAGTTCCCAACTCCTTCTCCTGCATCAGGGTCTGCAACAATGCGATAGACCATATCGACTGGCTGCAGGATGCCAACGATTCGGAAAAGTATGACCTTCTGGCCCAGGCCTATTTCGTGCGTGCCTTCTGCCACTTCGAACTCTTCCGCCTGTACGGTTCGCTACCCTATATCGACAAGGTTCTCGGACCCGACGACAACTGGGACCTCCCCTGCGAAGAGGACTATGCCTTCCTGAACAAGTGCGCTGACGACTATATGACTGCCTACGGATACTACCTGCAGGCAGGAAAGGTCAGGCGCGACCCTGCCTCGGGAGCTGGCAATCTCTCTGACGCCGACCAGGACAAGCCCAACGGTGTTGCCGCACTCTCTATGAGAAGCCGCGTGCTCCTGTATGCCGCAAGCCCGCTGAACAACCCTTCAGGCGACATCACCCGCTGGGAGAAGGCTGCCGAGGCTGCTGCTCTTGCCCTCAAGATAGCCCGCGAGAACGGCTATGTCCTCCTCCCGAAGGCTGAGTACAGCAAGAACTTCTACGGAAACAAGTTCACGAACGAGCAGATTTGGGGATACACCGAAGGCAGCACCCTGAACTACAATAACTCTCGTGCCCAGTCTCTGGTAGGATTCCCTTTCAGCAACAACAAGTATGCAGCCTGCCAGTGCCCTACCCAAAACTTTGTGGACAAGTTCGAGACCATCACAGGTTATGCCCTCAACACCGAGGAAGACAGGGCTATCGCCACTGCTGCCGGTGCCTACAACGAGCAGGATCCCTTCAAGAACCGCGACCCGCGCTTCGAGAACTGCATCATCTACAACGGCAAGGCCGTGCAGGGATATGGGAATGCATCGCTGTATGTCAACGAGGACGGCAGCAAGCCTTCAGGATCGCTGCTGACTTACCCTTCGGGGTCGTCTGACGGTATCTCCGAGACCTTCTACTACGAGCACAAGCGCACAGGCCCCCTCTCGCAGAAGGGTCAGGCCAACGTTCTGCTTACCGACCCCTTAATACGTCTGGCAGAGGTCTATCTGAACTACGCCGAGGCTGCCAACGAGGCTTACGGCCCTGACGGGAAGGCCCCCGAGGCCGACCTGACGGCTGTCGAAGCCATCAACGTGGTTCGCGCAAGGATGGAGATGCCCCCGGTGCGCAGCGAATACCTCACCGACAAGGATACCTTCCGCGAGCGTATCAAGAACGAAAGGACTGTCGAGCTTTGTTTCGAGGGCTTCCACTACTACTGCGACATACGCCGCTGGAAGGATGCCCCCCAGATTGGACGCACTCCCCTGTACGGAATGAGGGTTACAAAACTCTCTGGCGGTGCCACCGCACAGTATCCTACCGGCTACAGGTACGAGAGATTCACCCTGCCTCAGAACAGGCAGATTGCCTGGAAGAACGACGGTATGTACTGGTTCCGTTTCCAGGATTCAGACCTGATGAAGATGAGCAACTACACACCGAAAGAGAATTGGTAGAATATGAAACATACTTATAATATAGTTAAAGCTTTCCTGGCGGCGGCAATGCTTGTGCTGGCAGCCTGTCCGGGATTTGCCCAGAAGAAGAAGGCTCCAGCCACTACCACGATTCACTTTGTCGTGGTTGACGGCAACGGCTCTGTCCTTCCCAAGGCCGAGGTATCGGTGGGTGAAGGCAAGTACCACTTCCTCTCCGACGCTGAAGGCAAGGTGAGCCTCGACTGTGCTCTGTCAGAGATGGTTACGGTTTCCCTTCAGGGATACCGGACCGCATCGGTGCTGGCATCGGTGTTGGTGGACTCCGAATCGGTGGTTCTAACCAAGGACATACTCTATGCCGGTGACGAAGACAACATCAATCTCCCCTACAAGAGTGTAAAGAGAAGATATACAGTAGGTTCTACCGTAACCATCCAGGGCGAAGAACTTACGAAATACTCCACTTCTGACATACGCAACGTTCTTACCGGAGCTCTTCCCGGGGTTGATGTGGTTGAGAACTTCGGACAGGTTGGAGTGAATCCCCTCGACAACTCGAACCAGTACGGTGCTGCAAATGCCATCAGTGTCCAGTCGCGCGGTCGTGCGGTTATGTATCTGGTGGACGATGTGCCCGTAAACATCACCGAGGTGCCTCTGGACGTGGAGCAGATTGAGTCCGTGACCATCATCCGCGACGGTCTCGAGAAGACTATGTACGGCCCTACAGGCGCCGACGGAATCATCTCCATCAAAACCAAAAACGGGCGCTTCAACGACCGCTACCTGTCCGTAAGCACCGAGCACGGTGTGAACGTGGTTGACAGGATGCCTGAATTCGTCAGCGGTGAGCAGTATGCACGCCTGAACAACCTCGCCCGCTACAACAGCGGTCTTGCCCCCCTGTACAGCCAGGAGGATATCGATGCCTATGCTCTGGGCAATCCCTATGACCTGACTCATCCGAGCATAGACTTCAGGTCGATGATGCTCAAGAACGTTATGAGCACCTCTCGCACTTCGGTCTCGTCGGGCGGCGGCAACGACATCGTAAGGTACTATGCCTACCTCGGCCACAACAGCCAGGACGACATCTACAAGATTGGGCCCGAAGCCGGCTACAACAACGTGAGTATCAACGGCAACCTTGATGTCAAGCTTAACCGCTACATAACTGCCGGTTTCGGCGTTCTCTCTTCGATAGGAGTAAGGAAGAGCAGCAACTACGGCTACTCGCCCAACTACAGCAGCGGCGACGCTTCGTCGAATACCACTCTGGGAGTCACCGAACTTCCTGACATCCTTTCGGACATCAACACCATCCCCGCAATTGCCTTCCCCATCTACGCCAAGAACGAGGACGGAATGGAGTTCCCCTACTACGGAGTGAGCACCAAGTTCACCCAGAACCCCATTGCCAACATTCTCGAAAACGGAAGCTATCAAGAGACTATACGCGACGCCCTGTTCAAGTTGAATCTTAACATCGACCTCTCGTTCCTCGCAAAGGGCCTTTCGAGCAGTTCTTATGCCTCTTACGGTTCGGCGAACGTGGTCCGCATCGGTACTGCCGAGGACTATGCCGCCTACATTCTCGAAGACAGTTTCGATTTCGAGGGCAACCCTGTCAAGGAACCCGTTCAGTCCGGAAGCCACTCAGTGAAGCAGATGACCAGCAAGACCAAACTTCTGGACTTCTACTCCAACCGCTTCTACTTTGTGCAGAACTTTGCCTGGGAGCGCAGCTTCGGCGAGCACGCCTTCAATGCCAACGCAGACTACATGATTACCAAGCGCAGCCAGAAATTCATCACCGAGCACCGCCGCGAGATGAACTTCGGATTCAACGCCGGCTACGCATACTCAGGAAAGTACATCGCACAGTTCTCGCTGAACCGTCACGGAACCTACTCTCTGCTCGACTGCTGGTCAACTTCTCCGGCTCTCGGACTTGCCTGGATAGCCTCGGAAGAAGATTTCCTCAAGGGTTCTGATGTGATTGACTTCCTCAAGTTCAGGGTCCAGGGCAGCTATCTGTCGTACGACTCGCTGACCTCGGCAAACCGCGATACCGACAATTACTCTTGGAACAACTCAGGAGGCAAGTTCGGCCCCCACAGCAACAACCAGTGGTTCGGCAATTCGCAGTCCGACAACGTACACCGCACCTATGCCTCGATGCTCGGCAACCCCAACCTCGGTCTCGAAAAGAGGATTGAAATAAGCGGAGGTATCGACCTGACAGCCTTCTCTCAGAGACTCTCGGCATCGCTGACCGCCTACAACTACCTTCAGGACGGAATCATCACCCAGATGACCAACGTGCTGCCTCTGGTTCCAGGAACTTCGACCGGCTCGCTGTATATGAACTACAACCAGACCCGCCGTTACGGGCTCGAGTTCGACTTTGGCTGGAGGGACAAGATTGGCGACCTGAGCTATTCCGTAAAGGCCTGGGCAGCAACCCAGGGTTCGAGGATAATCCGCACCGACGAACTTGCCTACGACGAACCTTATCGCTCGAAGGTCGGCAAGTCGGCTTCGGCAATCTGGGGCCTGAAGTATCTGGGCAAGTTTGCCTCCGACGAGGAAACTCTCGCAGTTCCCCAGCTCTTTGACGAGGCTCTGCAGGCCGGCGACCTCAAGTATCAGGATATGAACGGAGACGGCTACATCGATGACACCGACGCCTGCGTTATCGGCGACTGGGCTCCGAAGCTCATCGGCGCCCTGACCCTGAATCTCGAATGGAAGGGTCTCGACCTTGCCGTTGTGGGCAACTGGAGGGCTTTCTACGATGCCCAGCTCACCAACAGCTACTTCTGGAACGGATGGGGCGACAACAACTACTCGATGTACACTCTCAAGAGCACCGTCGATCCCAATGCTCCCAGACTCACCTACAACAAGGTTACCAACAACTTCAAGCTCAGCGGCTACTGGCTCACTGACGGAAGCTTCTTCAAGATTCAGAGCGTAGAGCTCGGCTACAGCATCCCCGTAAGGAAGCTCCACGTCGAGAAGGTGCTGCGTGGAATGAGAATCTATGCCAGGGCCAACAACCTGCTGACCATTTCGGGCATCAAGGATGTCGATCCCGAGGCTCTCAGCTCAGGACTTACCAATTACCCCCTGATGAAGACCTTCGTCGGAGGAATCAAACTCACTTTCTAAAGGACAGATTATGAACGCTATAAAGAAAATCACCCTGGCGGCAGTTGCCGCGGTGGCACTTTCTTCCTGCGACGGCTTTCTGGATCCGTATCCCAGCGCCATCAGGGACAAGGACTATGTCCTTTCAAGCCCCAACTGTATGCAGGGGCTTATCGGAGAGTGCTACGAGTGGATCAACAAAGACTACAACAACAACGAGTGCGCCTATCTGGACTGTATGACCGACAACGCGGTACGCACATCAAGAACAGATGTCATCAGCCGTATGGCCACTGGCGTATCCTCTCCCAGCAACGACCCCTTCCAGACCTATTGGACAAGGGATTATCAGGGTCTGTACAATACCAACCTCTTCCTGCAGAACGGAAACGGAAGGAATCTCCGCTATATGCTTGACGCACGCAACAACGAGCTTCTGACCGACCTCCTCTGGGGCGAGGCCTATGCCCTGCGCGCCTGGTTCCAGTGGGATCTCCTGCAGAAGTTCGGGGGACGCGGAACCAACGGCGAACTGCTGGGTTACCCCCTGATTCTGGAGCCTGTTGAAATCTGGAAGATGAGCCCCGAGCAGATGAAAGACCTTGATGTCAAGAGGGCTTCTTACGACGATTGCGTACAGCAGATTCTTGCAGACTGCGACTCCGCCTACAAGTATCTTCCCCTTGCACACAGAGACTTCCTCGTTACCGACCTTGACGACCGCAAGGTTCTCGGTTCGCGCAACTGGGGACGCATTGACGGAATTACCACCCGCGCCATCAAGGCTCTGGTCTATCTGACCTGGGCCAGCCCGCGCTTCAATCCTTCGGGCGACAAGACCCGCTGGGAGAATGCCGCAAAGTATGCAGCCGAGGTAATCCGCTTCAAGGAAGAAGTTGACGGCAGCGTATCCGGCGGATTCGACCGTAAGAAGGCTGTCAACTGGTTCGACCCCAACAGCCCCGAGATCGTCTGGGGAACCCGCTTCTCGAACTCTTCAGAGACTCTCGAAAAGATGTTCTACCCCGGAAGCTTCCAGGGCAACGGAACTATGGGAGCTACCCAGGACCTGGTGGATGCCTTCGGAATGGCCGACGGATATCCTCTTGGAGAATCGAAGACCTGGGCCTATGATGACCAGGATCCTTACGTGAACCGCGATCCCCGCCTGTACAGCAACATCTTCTACAACAACCGCAGCGTCTCTACCGGCTCGCAGGGCAAGACCTTTACCTTTGAGCTCTGGGATTCGGGCAAGGATGTCGCCGAGGCTTCGTCGAGCAACGCCCGCACCAACTACTACATCAAGAAGTTCGTTTATATGGGTCTGAACTGGTCGGACAGCTCGGTGAACAAGATGCCCCGCAGCCGCTTCCTTATCCGCTGGACGCATATGGTGCTTGCATATGCCGAGGCCGCAAACCACGTTGCCGGGCCTAACGGTACCGTTGAAGGATACTCGGCCAGAGAGGCCATTTCGTGGCTTCGCAGCCGCAACACCTACGACGGAGATCCTATGTTTGCCAAGGACCCTTATCTTGAGGACATCGCCCTGCAGGGAGAGAAGGCCTTCGACCTTTTCATCCGCAACGAGAGGCGCATAGAAACCTGCTTCGAAGGCAACTGGTTCTTCGACCTGCGCCGCTGGAGCACCACCCTTGGCCCTCTGAACAAGGATCTTGTGCGTCCTTCCATCAGCAAGACAGATTCGGGATTTGCGTATGACTACAACACGGTTGTCGAGAAGCGCAGCTTCAGCTCTGCCTACCTCCCCATCCCTTACAAGGAGATGGTAAACATACCCGGCCTGATTCAGAACGAGGGTTGGGATACCTGGCAATAATCTTAGACTGACAAAAAGAAAATGAAAGCAAACAGAATAATTTCTTTGGCCGTCATCGCTTTCTGCGCAGCAGGATGCTATGAAGACTATGTTGGAGACTACGACACCATAGCCTGCGGCTTCGCCAACCAGACCGATGTCAGGAGTCTCATCGTAGGCGAGGGAATGGAGTTCTCGACCGGTGTGGCTCTCGCCGGAACCATCAACAACGACGAGGACCGTATAGTCAAAATCTCTACCGACCTTTCACTCGTAGGCAGCGGCACCCTCAGCCAGATGAAGAATCATACCTTCAGCTACATCAGTACCCTGATGAAAAAAGTATCGGCTATCGACGAACTTCCCGCAGCGGTTTATTCGCTGGAATCGGACGGAGGACGCCCCGGATACGTAACCATCAAAAAAGGCAGCCATCTCGGGATAATCAATGTAAAGGTCGATTCGCTTGCCTTCTTCGAGACAGACCGTCTGTACCCTCATTCGGTGATTCCCCTTCGCATCAGCGAGGCTCGCGGCTGCGAAATCATCGAGGGCAGGGACTATTCCGTCATCGGAGTACGCTACGAGAATATGCTTTTCGGCAATTACTGGCACGGAGGCTCGATGGATGTAGAGGAAGGCGGCGAGACTGTCGAGAGAATCGACTATCACTGCACTGTTCCCCAGGCTGACAGCAAGGTATGGACCCTTACCACCGTTGCTCCTTTCGCTCTGACGGCAAATGCAGTCTCGAACGGCAACAACGGCTCAGCAGCCCAGATGAAGCTTACCCTCCTTCCCGATGACAGCATAGAGATTGAGCCTGTCGCCGGTGCAAGCTACGAGGTTACTGCCGAGGGAGAAAGCTACTTCGACAGGAGCAAACTTCTGCAGGACCGCAAGATTATCCTGAACTACAAGTATTCATCGGGAACCAAGACCTACCACGCACACGACACCCTGTACTTCCGCAACAGGATTCGCGACGGTGTGAACGAGTGGCAGGACAGCGACTCATCGAAGTATGAATAGAGTGTCATTCATAATAGCCACGGCCCTTCTGACGGCCCTCAGCCTAAGCGCTCAGACGCCAAGGCTCGTGGAAAGCCGTCCCAACGCCAAGGCGAAGCAGTGGACAGCTTACGAGACAGTGACCGTTGACCGTCTTCCGGGATTCAAGTTACGCAAAAAAGATCCCGGGACCGACAGTTACGGGGGATGGACCTGCGCGAGCTACGAGGCCACCGGTTTCTTCCGCACCGAAAAGGTCGGCGACCGCTGGTGGATCATAGATCCCGAAGGGCATCCCTACATCATCAAGGGCGTGGCTGTCTTTTCGATGGGTGGCTCCGACAGGCAGAAGGCGGCAGTTCTCGAGAAGTTCGGCACACCCCAGGTCTGGGCTTCTACCCAGATGGATATGCTGCGCAGCTACGGGTTCAACTCGCTCGGGGCCTGGTCGAGGGTCGAGGAGGTGCGCAAGTCGGCAAATCCTCTCCCCTACACGGTAATCGTCAACCCTATGGGTATGTACCACTCCGTGCATCTGAAGCGCTACGGGGGCAAGTACCTCCGTCACGGCTGGCAGAACTACCGCTTTGACCTTGCGATGGTCTTCGACCCCGAGTTCGACAAGTGGGTTGAGAAGGCTCTCGAAGGGGTATCCCGCTACAAAGATGATCCCAATCTCGTGGGATACTTCACCGACAACGAACTCCCCTGGGTGAACGATGCACTGGACAGGCACCTGACCCTTCTGGCGAAGGATGAACCCGGCTATCTGGCCGCTGAGAAATGGTTCAAGGCACGCAAGGGCGAAACGGCTTCTGTCGCAGACATCACCCCCGAAGACAGAGAGGCCTTCAACGCCTTCTATCTCGAAACCTACCTCAGGAAGGTCACCACTGCCCTGCGAAAATACGATCCCAACCATATGTATCTGGGATGCAGGTTCAACCAGCACAAGGAAGAACTTGTAAGCAAGAGTATGTTCGAGGTCGCGGGCAAGTATATGGACATAATCTCCATCAACCACTACCGCAAGTGGCAGCCCGATTCGCAGCAGATGTCCGACTGGATTGAGTGGAGCGGCAAACCTTTCATAATCACCGAGTTCTACACCAAGGGCGAAGACTCTGGGCTCCCCAATAACACAGGAGCCGGATGGAATGTTCGCACCCAGGAGGACAGGGGTTGGTTCTACCAGAACTTCACTATGGAACTTCTGAAGAGCAAGGGCTGCGTGGGCTGGCACTGGTTCACCTATATGGACAACGACCCCGAGAACCTGCATACCGACTACTCGAACCGCGATTCAAACAAGGGCGTGGTGAAGTGGAACTTCGAGCCTTACACCGTTCTTCTGGACGAGATGAAGCAACTCAACGACAGAGTGTGGAACCTTATTCAATACTTTGACAAGAAATGAGAAGAATTGCACTGTTACTTTCGGCATTGACTCTGTTTGCCCTGTGCTCATGCTCTCCCGATGAGGGCTCGGACATCGACATCCCCACCGTTCTTCCCGGGGGAGATGGCGACGGCAACTCAGGCAATGTCGATAATACTCCCAAGAACCCGTACAAGGTTCAGAGCCGCAAGAGTTCATCGTCTTCGTACAGCACCTACGATGCCTACACCCACGACCGTATCACAGGATTCACTCCGGGCGACGATCCCGATATCAGCCAGTACGGCGGGTGGAAGACCAAGAAGTTCGGCAATCCCGACGGGTTCTTCAGGGTAATCAAGTCCGGTGACCGCTGGTGGATGGTCGATCCCGAGGGATACGCATTCATCAGCAAGGGTGTAGCCGTGTTCTCCCCCGGCAGTTCAGAAAGGCAGAAGGCAAATCTCACAGCGGTTTATGGCTCTACCTCGAACTGGGCGAAGAAGGAATCACAGTTCCTCAAGGAGCAGGGATTCAACTCGCTCGGAGCCTGGTCGCAGGTAGATGCCGTGCGCACTATGAGCGAGCCTATGCCCTACACCGTCATTATCAGCCCTATGGGAAGCTACAACGGGAGCATCAAGAGTTCGGGCAAGTATGCCGACGGATTCAAGAGCGGAAACACTACTTCGTGGGAAGGCTACCCCTATGACTTTGCAATGGTATTCGACCCCGAATTCGACGCTCAGGTCGAGAAGAGTCTGTCTTCTGCCGCAAAGTATGCCTCCGACAAGTACCTGATAGGCTATTTCATCGACAATGAGATTCCCTGGAAGGACTTTGCTCTTGAAAGATGCCTTACGAAGATGCCTTCGGACATTCCTGCCCACAAGGCGGCCCAGGAGTGGCTCGATGCACGCAAAGGCAAGACCGGGGCGAGCTATTCCGAGGCAAGCACAGCCGACAAGAAGGCCTTCATCGCATACTGCCTTGAGACCTATCTGCAGAAGGTTTCGTCTGCACTCAAGAAGTATGACCCCAATCATCTCTTCCTCGGATGCCGCTTCAACCAGTGGAACTACGAACTCATCAACGAAGAGATCTTCAAGGTGGCCGGAAAGTATATGGATGTCATCTCCATCAACCACTATCAGAAGTGGCAGCCCGACCAGAACGCCATGTACAACTGGGCGAGCTGGAGCGGTAAGCCCTTCCTCGTGACCGAGTTCTACACCAAAGGCGAGGATTCAGGACTGGGCAACACTACCGGAGCCGGATGGCTCGTGAAGACCCAGAACGACCGAGGACTCTTCTACGAGAACTTTGTGAACGAGCTGCTCAAGAGCAAGGTATGCGTCGGATGGCACTGGTTTACCTATATGGACAACGACCCCACCAACACCGGGGCCGACAGCTCGAACATCGATTCGAACAAGGGAATAGTCACCTGGGACTTCCAGCGCTACAATGCCCTCGTGAACCATATGGACAAGATGAACAACTGCGTTTTCCAACTGATTCAGTTCTACGACAAGAAATAATGATACTATGAATACTATAACCAGAATTTCAGCTTGCATCACAGTATGCTCGGCACTGCTGATGCCCCTCGCATGCACCGAGGAAGCGACTCCGGTCAAGTACAAACTGCCCGAGGTCGAATTTCCGATGAGCAGCACCAGCCTCAGCGCCGAGGTTGGCCAGACCGTGACTTTCCGGGCAAATGTAGTATCCGGCGACAAGGTTTCAGTTGCCTGGTACGTGAATGATGTACAGGAATCCTCGGCCCAGATTTTTGACTATGTCTTTGAGGAGCCGGGATTCTACTCGGTACGCTTCGAAGCCAGGAACGGCGCAGGATCAGTGGGTGAGACCTACAGCGTGACTGTGTCTGACTGTCTGAAGGTCAGCCTTTCGGTGGGAGACTCCACTGTTATTGAAAGAATCCAGAAAGACGTTCTGAGAGTAGCGGCCATCGTTGATCTTGGCTCTGACATCGAGCACAGCTGGTATGTCAACGGAGTCAAGGAGTGCGACCAGGCCTTCTTCAACACCTTCGTCCTGTCCGACAGCCAGGGATACAACGTCCGCTATACTGCGACAAACCCTGCCGGAACTTACAATCAGGAATTTAAGGTCAAGATTCTCGAGAGGCCTCTGCACATAGAGTTCAACATTACCGACGAGGTCATAAAGATAAACCAGGGCTCTTCGTGCGACTTTGTGGCAACTGTTGTTGACGGAGCAAGCGGCGTGACCCACAGCTGGTTCGTCAACGAGGTCGAGACCGCCGGCGATGCTACGTTCAGCTTCTTCGCCACTATGGGCGGCAGCTACAACATACGCTACCACGCAGTGAATGCCAAGGGCGAGGTCTTTGACCGCAGCTGGAAGATTGTGGTGGATGTTCCCGGCGACTGCTTCGACGACTTCGAGGGCATATCTTCGCTCAAGAACATCTGGGGCAACGGCAATACTCCGGGTATCCAGCTTGCCGACAATCCCGCCAAGGACGATGTGAACTCTTCAGAGAAGTGTATGTCCGATGAGGTGTCCGGTTCGGGCGGAACATCGGGCTTCTTTACGCTGAAGTTTGCCAATCTCGCATCCTCATTCGACCTTGCCTCGTACAAGAAGCTGAGGTTCAAGGTTCACTTCAACGGAAACAAGTATTATCCGAGAATTGACATCAGCGGAAAGAAGTACACTCCCGTCACGGGTCCTGTCTTCAACGGAGGCTGGGAGATTCTTGAATATGACCTGCCTGTCACCCTTGGTTCCGGTACTTCCATTACCATACGTCCTCTCCTGAAGCAAGATGGAAGCAACATTTCGGGCAAAGACCCCGTCACCAACAACAGGAAGATGTATTTCGATGACTTTGAACTTGTAAAATAATGAATAACAGACTGTTCATAAGCATTACGGTGGCTTTGGCCTTATGCGCCGCCACTTTCTCCTGCACCCCTTCGGAGTCGCAGGATGAAAAAGTCGAGGCTCCTGTAGTGGAGTATTCCGTTCAAGAGGACGTACTCGACATCAAACTGAATGAAAGCATCTCGTTCGGGGCCGAAGTCACATCTTCGGGCCCTTATAGCTGCGCCTGGTATGTAGATGGAGTAAAGGTGTCTAACCTGAACAGTGTCACCTATGTATTCAACTCCAAGGGCAGTTTCAAGGTGAGCTTTGAGATTTCGAACGAAGCAGGGGCTGATTCGAAGGAATACACAGTCAATGTAACAGGTGAGGCTCTAGTAGTTGAGTATTCCATTGCTGCATCTGAAACGGTCAAACTTGTTCTCGGGGATGAGCTCGAGCTTAGAGTCACAGTCACTGGCGGCGACAAGGAAACCGTCCACAGTTGGAGCATAGGTGACGAGATTGTATCGGGAACCAGCTCTCTGAACCATCTGTTCGAGGTGCCCGGAACCTATACCGTCAGCTACCACGGAGTCAATGCCGACGACGAGCACGCCTCGGCAAGCTGGACAGTTAAGGTTGCCGACCTTCCGATATCGGCCAGCTTTACTCCCGAGGCCGAGTCCTTTGAGATCTTCGAGAAGGAGTCAGTCGAACTTTCGGTGAAAGTCAGCTCCGGTATCTTCGGCCTTGCACACAAGTGGGAAGTAGGCCTCAAGGATGCCGCAAGTCTCGAAACCGTTTCGACAGGAGAGAGTTTCAGCTACAGCTTCGCTACTCCCGGCAGCTACATCATCCGCTACACAGCCTCCAACTCCGACGGCGGCTCGTTGGTGAAGACCTGGCCTGTGGAGGTTGAGAAGATTCCTGTACTGCCTCTGGCAATCAGCTTCTCCATCGAAGAAGAGAGTTTCAACCTCGAGGAAAGCAAGACCGGACGCATCAGCGCAACGGTAACAGCCGGAGGTGACGGTATTGTCCACGAATGGAAGGTGGACGGTACTGTGGTATCGACCGAGAACAAGGTGGCTTTCTCCCTGAGCGGAGTAGGCTCGAGCCACAGCGTTTCTTATAAGGGCGAGAACGGGGCTGGTGAGTTGGTGTCAAAGACCTGGACAGTAAATGTCATCGAGGCATCTTCGGTGATGTTCGACGATATGGAAGACGCCACCCTGGGAGTGAGTTCGTTCTACGACGGAAACAAGGTCAATAACGTAAATGTTATGGAAATCGTCGAGAACCCCTACAAGACAGCAGCCAACCCCAGCGACAAGGTTCTTCTGGACAGGGGTTCACGGATTACCTGGTCATCGTCGGCTTACTTTAAGTTCAAGACCTACAATAACCAGTACGGCAAGGAGTTCAGCTCGGACATGAGGAGATCTTACACCAAGGTCAGGGTGAAGGTTTATATTGGAGATACAGGCTTTACTCCTCTTCTGCAGGAAGATACCAAGAGCTCGAAGTCGGCGCCTGTTGAGATTAACGGCCAGGCTTTCAATGCCTCCAGCCCGAGCCTTGACGAGTGGAAGAAACTCATAAAAACCAATGACTGGAATGTGTTTGTATATGATGTCAGCCAGCCCAAGTTCAGCACCAATGTCTCAACTCTGGCAGATGTGACTCAGTTCCAGTTCAGGGTTGCCGTTGATTTCAACAACTCTGGAAAGATGCCCAAGGATGTTTACTTTGACGATATCGAATTCGTAAAATAAGACTATCGGCAGGTATTTCAGAACCAAATAATGACTTTTATCCCAAAGTATAATGAAATTGGCCCTTTCTCCGGAAAGGGTCAATTCATAATTTTGCAATCGTTATGAAGAAGATTATCTCCATTGTAGTCCTCGCGCTGATTTCGCTTGTTTCATTTGGCCAGAATGCCAGGAACAACACTGCCGATAGCATCATCGGCAATTACGAATCGCTGCATGAAGGTGACGCCTACAAGGTAGAGGTCACGAAGAACAGCAACGGAAGTTACAAGGCCCGTATCTATTGGGTGAAGGATGCTGTCGATCCCAAAACAGGTAAGAAGGCACTGGATGTCAAGAATCCCGACAAGGCCCTGAGGAACAACCCCGTTGACAATGTGGTTCTGTTTGACGGACTCAAATACGACTCCGCAAAGAAAGTCTGGAACGGAGCGAAGATATATGACCCTCAGCGTGGTATTAAAGCCAATTTAACCTGCAGTTTCCTTAAGGATGGGCGTCTTGCCCTCAAAGGGTCTCTTATGGGAATCTCTGAAACGGCCTATTGGACTCCAATAGCAAAGTAATTCTAACCTTGATTGATATTTGTGGCAGGGTTGCACAAGCGTTTCAGGGCCCTGCAGATTAGTGAGCAGAAAGAGGATGGCAACATAGTGTCATCCTCTTGTTTTATGTAGATTCAGGTAGGAGATGCTGTTTTGATGCAGGAGGAGTTGGAGGAGAAGGTGGGGTGTCCGAAAAGTGCCTCTTCGGCTGCTTCTACCCCTGCCTGAGTAGCGTAGAAGGCCGATTGTACTTTGAAAAGCGGACTTTTCGGACATCCTGGACGGGGTCGCGAGTGGGTTGGGGTGGGGTTAACTCCGGCGGGGGTGCTGGGGGGCTCAACCTCCGGGGTAGGTTGGGGGTGCTCTGCCATCCGGGGTAGGTTGGGGGAGCTCGGCCCTCTTCAACGCGCCGCCGTGAAATTCACCTTCGCGAGCTACCCCCGTCAGAAGGTCCTCTGGGGCACATTGGTTTCGAAGGTGAATTTCATCGGTCGAGGCTACCCCTGCCAGAAGCCCTCCCTCAAACCAAAATCCTCCCCGCGTGAAATCCCCTTCGCCCTCCTTATGCCCCGCCAACCTCGAAACCGACAGAAAACAAAAGAGGGTGACTATCAGTCTATTGACTTTTGTCACCCTCTCTATGTCCGTGTGGAATTTCACGGTCAGGAAGATTATCTCTTTGCTCCTCCGTAGATGAGGCAGGCGTCGGTGACGGTGTATGAAGGGACCGACAGATTGAGTGCCGAGAAAGGACTCGCTTCGCTCTGCACCGGATTGTTTACGCCGCTATAGTAGGTACTTCCTTTCTTCAGGTCAAGGTGTGTCGACTTGAAAGCCCTGATGGGATCGGCATCGTCCGGCTGATTGACCGAATCGACAATTCTGTAAACATAGTTGTTGTCGCAGAAGGCTTTCCCTTGATCTGGATAGTAGGCAAGATCGGCGGTGGCACATCTGGCCAAGAAATAATACATATGAGCTCCTGATGAGTTATAAGAATGCTGTCCAAGATTAGGGAAGTAGAAGATGTTCCTGTTGAATGACAGATTCTTAAGTGACTTCATATATACGAATCCGTTGGATCCGCAATAGACATTAATCAGCGTATTGTCTTCCACAACCAGATTATTGACAGGGACCCCCGAACAGGAAAGCAGATAACAGGATTTGACATCAGTCTCTGAATAGAGGATATTATTCCTGTATATGAATGACTCGAGGCTGGTTACATTTTCAGAACTGTACATCACAAGATAAGATTTATCCTGATTGAACTTGATGTCACAATCTGTAAAGACGAACTTATCTGCATCTCGTTTATTTACCCTGAGAAGTTCAGCTTTCGGAAGAATCAGAGGACAACTGTCAAAAATCACTTCCTCGAATGTTATATCATCTTTGGACAATGCGAACGGATAAAGCTCAGCACTACCCAGCGTGATGTCAGGCTTTATGTTCTTCAATGCAAATAAATCCTGGCCATCAGTCGCGGCTATTCTTACATAACCCTCTCGCTTAATCACACTGGGTCTATCCGAATAGCGGCCGATGGCTATCAGATTGCTGTGATTTGTCGAAAAAACCGCGCTCTCCAGGTCTGGATTGACAAACACCAGACCCTCTCCCACGTTGCCGTCGGACTTCATCAGCCTTGATGTGGGATTGCTTGTCTTATTGATGATCTTATCTCCCACAGGAATGTCCACTCCATGGAGATATGCAATGTAGAGGTCCGTCGATAGGCCGTCTATGAGTTTGAGTTCCTTTATGTTCAGAATGCTGTTACGGCTGAGTGAAGGCATAGCCTTCGAAGACTCGAAGTACTTGCTTGTCCCGTCGGAATAACGGGCGTTGATGGTAATGCCCGACTTGAAGGTCAATCCCCTGACGGCAAAGTAGTAATCGACTCCTGACTGCCAACCTCCATCTGGCTTGGTAAGGGTAACAAAGAATGACATCTCTCCGCTGACGTATGTCTGGACGGGGACGCCAGCCTCAGAGAATATCACCTTCATAGAACCCGCAACGGATTCAAGTTCATTGCCCGAGAAAGAGACGGTCTCAAGATTGCTTACGTCATCGGCATTGAGGCGAAACTTGACCAGTGAAATCAGATTCCTGAATTCATACTTCAGCCCGTCGTTGCTCTGGGCGACTGATATCAGAGCTTCAGGATCGACGCTGCCGGCAACGGCCTTCTGAACCTCAGGAAGCCGTACGGTCAGATATGAGGAAGCCGTAACATTGCTTATGGTAAGGCTCTCCTCGATGCAGGTGGCACTTTCCTGGTAAGGAACCATTGCGTAGTAGGGAGGAGTGGCTGTCTGGGATACTGCTCCGCTGAAAGATGCAGACGACGTTCCCTCTCCGGAAATGATGGTGAATGCTGGGAGTGAACTCGACACGCGGTCGAAAACCTTAACTTTGTCGGTGGAAGTCCAAAGAACGGACTTGCCTGTTGCTCCTCCGAGAGTGGTCCTGCTCTGGGTATCGTCAGAGCCGCTTTCCTCCCCGGAGGATGCGCTGATGGTAAGGGCTACGAGCTTTGTGCTGTCGGCAGAAGGAGCGGTGTCGGGAGTTTTCTCTGAAAGGCTCTCCTTTGCGCAGGAAAAGGAAAATACAACGGCGAGGGCCGCGATAAAGATTGATTGTGTCTTCATACCACGCCCTCCTTACTCGAAATCAACCTCAATTTCTTTTCCGAAATCCTCAATGCTGCCGCTTGTTGAGAGGATTCCGTTTAGAGTCTCGAAGCGTGTTACTTCACAGGAAGGGGCCACATACCACCCCCGAATTGTCAATAGCATCTTTCCCATATATACTTAATCATTGTCCGATAAAGAGTTTCAAAGATACAAATATTTTGTTGCATAATTTATTGGGCAAATGTCTATCTTTGAGCTCGCTTAGAATAACTGGAAATGACAATTCTCAAATCAATTATAACATTGCTCCCCGCGGCTGTCCTGACGCTGGGAATCACTTCGTGCGGAGGCGGGCAGGGAAAAGCCTCGGGCAATACCGAAGACGAAAGCATAGTCCTTCCTCCCGATATCCCCCAGAAGGTATATGTAAGAACCCCTGCCTCGATTATCGACGATACCCTTTCTTCGCACATCTGTGCACTTGCAGGTAAGGGGGACTCGCTCAAGGTTACGGGCTACGACACAGTCTTTGTCAAGGCTGTAGGGCTTCCTAAAGAAGATCCTGAGTACAAGGCAGAACTATACCGAATCAGACGGCTGAAAGTCAAGACCTTCCGCTCAGGAAAAGAAGGCTATATCTTCGCCCGCTACACGGTTGACTCGCTCCACAAGGCCCTTGAAAGGTACAAGCCTGAAATATACGACTCGATTCAGACCATAGCACGAGACCGCTTCAAGGCAGGTTCGGCTCTCAGCTGTGACTACTGGCCCTACGAGCGCCCCGACTTCGTTTACAAGAAAATGCCCCGCCCCTGCAATGCCTTCTACCTTAATATCTCGCCGGCAGGGCTAAGGCGTATAGACGATTACATTGCCCTTGCCGACAGCACCCGGATAAATGCCTTTGTGATTGATATCAAGGACGATGACAGCCCCGGATACAAGGCCGAGGCCTTCGAACGCTGGTCTCCGACGAGTTTCGCAAGGGCAGGGCGCGAAAAGGAGGAACTCTATGAGAGGGCGGTGCGCAGAATCCACGAACGTGGCTACTATGCCATAGGCCGAATCACCTGCTTCAAGGACAAACTCTACGCCAAAGACCATCCTGAGAATGCAATTCTTGACAGACGCACGGGCGAGCCTTTTGTGCACGACGGAACCAGCTGGCCGAGTGCCTACTCCCGCGAGGTCTGGCAGTTCAACGTGAATCTGGCCAAAGAATCGGTGCGCAAGTTCGGCTTCGACGAAATCAATTTCGACTATGTGCGCTTCCCCGACAGGGTGACAAGCCTCAACGATTCTCTGGACTACCGCAATATCTACAACGAGACCAAGGTACAGGCCATTCAGAACTTTGTACGCTATGCCACCGACGAACTCCACGAAGAAGGTGTGGCGGTGTCGGTAGATGTATTCGGCGAATCTGCCAACAAAGGCTACACCACTGCCTACGGCCAGTACTGGCCAGCAATATCCAACATTGCCGATGCCATCTGCGCGATGCCCTACCCCGACCATTTCTCCGACAACTATTACGGAATATCCAAACCATGGAGGCATCCTTACCAGATCTTGAGGGCCTGGGGAGAAAGGGCTGCGGCCCGCCAGAGGGAGACTCCTTCTCCCGGAAGGGCGCGCACCTGGATTCAGTCTTACAAAGTGATGAAGCATATAGACCGCCAAGGCCCCGACAACGACTCGACTTTCATTGCAAGTCAGTTGCAGGGCCTGTATGACGCTGGTCTGAGAGACGGATTCAATACCTGGATGTCATCGGGAAGCATAGCCACCTACCGCAAGCAGAAGGCTGCATATGCGCGTGACTATTCCGTTATTTCGCCTTCCCTACCATAATTATTTCGGAGTGGTTTCCGGCCTTGAGCATCGAGGCAAAGCAGGCACGGACTTCTTCGGCGGTAATGCTCTCAAGCACAGCCTCGTAATTGGCACTCAGGTCGATTCCGGTTTCGAGAAGTTCATCAAGGACCGAAGCCCAGTAGCTATTCTCGGCTATGTTCTCCTTGTGCTTCTTGGCGTAGAATTCCTTACCCTTGGAGAGATTCTCTGCCGAAGGGCCTTCCTTGGCAAACTGAGCGACTATCTCACGAACCCTTCCGTTCAGATACTCATACTTGTCGGGGCTGGTCTGGTAGTAAATCTGCATATATGCCTGCCTGCGTCCCTTGGGACCTTCGGAGAGCGATCCATAGGCTCCTATTCCGTAGGTGCCGCCTTCCTTCTCACGAATCTCCTCCATCAGCACTACTCCGAGTGCGTTCAGGGCAAGGTCGAATGCAAGACTGTTCCTGAGGTTATATCTGGCCTTGGAGAAATCGAAGAAGATGTTGGTAACCATAGGAGTCTCCATCTCGCGGCTGAAGACATTCTCTATCTTGCCTGTCTTGTAATCCATCACCTTTGAGTTGGACTTCTCCTTCTTGCCAGATGCAGGCAGAGAGGCTATATACCTTTCAATCAGGGGCTTAATCTGCTCTTCGGTAACAGCGCCGGTAATGATGAACTTAAAGTCGGCGGCATTGGCGAATCTCTCGCGGGCTATGGCAAGAACCCTGTCATAGTCAACGGAATCCAGCTCCGAACTCCTGAGACTCAATCCCCTGGCAGGTGTGGTGGTAATCGAAGACACCAGGCTGTCAACTACTGCTGACATAGGGTCGATTTCTCTGTTTGCAAGAGTTGCTCTCGTGCGGCCTTTCCAGGAGGCAAAGGCATCGTCATCCTTGCGTATTGCAGTGAAATACAGATAGTTCAGCTGAAGCATAGTCTCAACGTCCTTGACGGTGGAAGATGCCTTGACCGACTCTCCGAATGTTCCGACTGCAAGACTTACAGAGGCTTTCTTGCCGGCAAGAACCTTCATAAGGTCGCTCTTTGAGAAATTGCCCACTCCGCCTTCGCTTATTAGTTCGTCAACGACCTTGAGGTTGATAATGTCGGAATCGGGATAGAGCGAGGACCCGCCTAAGCTCGAGGCTTTCATCAGGACCTCGTCGGCATCGAAGTCGGTGTGGCGGAAGTAAACCCTGGCGCCGTTGGAAAGGGTGTACTCGGTATATCCGAGGGATGAGGGCTTCTCCTTGACTATGCGGCCTGGCTCGGGAAGAGTGGACATCAGGGCCTCGTCTGAAACTTTGTCAACGTAGGGCTCTATGGTCTCGGCTTCGACGGCCTTGAGCATCTGGGCCATCTGGATATCGCTAGGGACGCTGACGCCTTCCTTGTCGGGAAGCATAGCGCAGGCAACGAGGTTTGTGCCTACTCCCACGACTCCAGCGAGCATCTGGTTAATTGCCGCAACGGGTATTGCAGAGGAAAGCTGCTGAATAAGGGCAAACTGGTCACCAATCGAAGGAATAGGCTCATTGTCAATAAAATGACGGACATATTCCTTGCAGTAATCTGCACTCTTCTTCTTGTCGCGAGAGTTATAGGCCGATTCGATATGGGCAATAATCATTGCCTTGGCACGCTCGTACTCCGACTCTGTGAATCCGCAGCGTATTGCACGCAGCATCTCGCGGTAAACTGTGGTCATCGCATTTGCAAAGCCTTCGTCGGAAGATACAACCTGGGCTGCGAAAGACTTTTTTGTCTTGGCAATCAGGAAATCCTGGTCGGCAACCTGGGCTGCAATGAAGGGAGCCTCGGGAAGCATTGCTATATCCGCCAGACGGGTGTTGAGCATCACGGCAACGGCGGTCATCGCGTAGTCGTACACCAGATAATTGAGGTCGGAACGCATCTCCACCGGATAAGGGTCGTGCTTGAGGAAGATCATCCCTACGGAGTTGGTCTGCTCCTTGTCTTTGGCAAGGCAGACGATGGGCTCCTGGTTGTCTTCGATGCTGAAGTAAACCCTCTCGGCAGGATTTTCGGGCTTGGCGATGGTTGAGAAGATTTCCTTTATCTTGGCTTCCATCTCATCGACGTTGAAGTCTCCGACAACCACAACACCCTGCTGGTCGGGACGATACCACTTTTCGTAGTAGTCGCGCAGAACCTGATAGGGGAAGTTGTCAACGACCTCCATAGTACCGATGGGCATACGGACGCCGTAGCGGTTGCCAGGATAGATTGCAGGAAGGATGGTCTCGAGAAGACGAATCTGAGCATTCGAACGGGTACGCCATTCCTCGTGGATAACTCCCCTCTCGTGGTCGATGTCCTCGTCGGTGAGCAGAAGCCCGTCGGCCCAGTCGTGAAGAATCCACAGGCAGGAATCAACTGCCGAGGGGACCTTGGCGATGGGAACGTTGTCTATGTTATAGACCGTCTCGTCGATGCTGGTATAGGCATTCAGATTGGCTCCGAACTTGACACCTATGCTCTCGCAGTACTTTATGACGGAGTTTCCGGGGAAGTTCCGGGTTCCGTTGAAACACATATGCTCAAGGAAGTGGGCAAGACCTCTCTGATTCTCCTCTTCGAGGATGGAACCGACCTTCTGGGCAATATAGAAGTTAGCCTGCCCTGCGGGCTCGGCATTGTGGCGGATGTAGTAGGTAAGACCGTTGTCGAGTTTGCCAATTCGGACATCGGGATCTACTGGAATGGGATTGCCCTGCTGGGCAAAGGCGGCAAAACAAAGAAACAGTGCCGCAAAAGAAACAAGATATTTTTTCATTGTCGTAAAACAATTGTGCCTCGGACGAGAAAAAGGAGACCGAAAGTGACCGAGCTATTTGTCTTCGTAGAGGGGCTCAGGCTTTCCAGTTCCGGTCTTCGGGTATTCCTGAAGTTCAACCAATAACTTGCCTGCTTATTTGAATGCTGCAGGTTCAGATTTTTTTAGTTTTGACAGATCCTCTATTGCTTGAGGAGCAAAAACAAGTTTGTACATTAAAGACTAGCCAATAAAGAAGCCAACTCCTCTTTCCCAGACACCGAAGTGCCCTTACCTTCGGCAATACTCTTGCGAGCCTCATCAATGCGGGCAAAGAACTCCTTCTTGCTGATAAGGCTGTCATCTTCAGTTATTGGCACAATCTTGAAGTTGCCTGTGCGGGAGGTCAAGATTACGCTCTCCCCACCGGCGGCCAGTCCAAGATACTTGCTTTGATTTGCTCTGAAATCGCGTATGCTTACAACAGTCATAATTACATC
>JAQXJU010000071.1 GCA_029009115.1 Bacteroidales bacterium
GAGGGCATTGTAGAGGGGGTAAGGCTCTGAGGTGGACACAAAGTCGTTCCACCTCGCAAGGCAACCTGCCCCAGAGGCCCTTCTGAAGGGGGGCGCCCCAAAAGGTGAATTTCACGAGGTCACCGAATCGGCCTTTGAAGCACTTCTGACAGGGGTTGCCTCGACCGGTGAAATTCACCTCGAAAAGCAATGTGCCTCTGAGGGCATTGTAGAGGGGGTAAGGCTCTGAGGTGGATACAAAGTCGTTCCACCTTGAAGGCCCACCTGCCCCAGAAGCCCTTCTGAAGGGGGTGAGCCTGAAAGGTGAATTTCACGAGATCACCGAATCGGCCTCCCAGGTACTTCTGGCAGGGGTCTCCCCAACCCGTGAAATTCACCTCAAAAGTCAATGTGCCCCAGAAGCCATTCTGGAGGGGGTCGGCTCGAAAGGTGAATTTCACGAGATTATCGAATCGGCCTCTGAGGTACTTCTGGCAGGGGGTAGTCCTGACCGGTGAAATTCACCTCGAAAGACAATGTGCCTCTGAGGGCCTTCTGATGGGGGGCGACTCGAAAGGTGAATTTCACGAGATTATCAAATCGGCCTTTGAGGTACTTCTGACGGGGGTTGCCCCGACCGGTGAAATTCACCTCAAAAGACACTGTGCCTCTGAGGGTACTGTAGAGGGGGTAAGGCTCTGAGGTGGACACAAGATCGTTCCACCTCGAAGGCCAATGTGCCCTAGAAGGCCTTCTGGAGGGGGTCGGCTCGGGAGGTGAATTTCACGAGAACGCAAAACCGGCGGTTATCTCCCGTCTGCTCTGCGGCGAGCTGTGGGGAAGGGCTCTCCTCGAACAGCCGAGGATAACCGCCTGCCGGAACTGCCGCCCCCGAAGCCGACCCCGGAGCCGCCGATCCAGCGCTCGCCCCAACCGAACCGCCAGAACCGCCTGCCGGAACTGCCGCCCCCGAAGCTGCCCCCGGGGCCGCCGATCCAGCGCTCGCCCCTGCCGAACCGCCAGAAGCATGGAAACCCGGGTCCCGGGCGCTCAATGCTATTCTTTTGCCTTCAGGTAGGCATCGACTTGGGCTGCGGCTTTGCGGCCCGAGGCTATTGCCCTGACTACAAGGCTGGCTCCAGAAGCGGCATCGCCTGCGACGAATATTCCTTCGGGATACTTGGGGTGGTTTGGCTTGATGAAGCCCATCGCAAGGAGTACCATATCGGCCTTGATGACTTCGGGCTCGCCGGCTGGAACCATCTGAGGTCGCGAGGGAGCTGTCCCCGAAGCGCCTGCCGAACTGCCCGAAGCGCCTGTCGGAACTGCCGCCCCAGAACCTGCTCCAACCGAAGTCCCAGCGCTCGCCCCAGAACCTGCTCCAACCGAAGCCCCAGCCGAAGCCCCAGAACCCGCTCCAACCGAAGCCCCGCCCGGAGCTCCAGAACCCGCTCCAACCGAAGCCGAAGCCCCCGAAGCCCCCGAAGCCACCCCCGGAACCGCCGACCGCCCAGCTGCCCCAGAACCGCCTTCCGAACCGGGCTCGGGCTTTATCCAGTCGATAGGCTGGATGCGGACGCCGGTCAGCTTGCCGTCTTTGCCTAGGAATTCCAGGGTATTGATGTTCCAGCGCCGGGTGCAACCTTCTTCGTGGCTGCTTGTGGTCTTTAGCACCACAGGCCAGTTGGGCCAGGGTGTTGCAGGATTCTCTCCCACAGGAGGTTTGGGCATAATCTCAATCTGGGTCACGCTCTTTGCTCCCTGACGATGAGCCGTGCCTATGCAGTCGGACCCGGTGTCGCCGCCACCTATGACAAGTACGTTCTTGCCCTTGGCACTGACCCTTTCGTCGGGCCCGAACTCGGCTCCGGCAAGAACCCTGTTCTGCTGACTGAGCATCTCCAGAGCCAGATACACCCCTTTGAGATCCCTTCCGGGAACCTTGAGGTCGCGGGCTACAGGAGTACCCGTACAGAGCACATAGGCATCGAAGCCCTTGAATGCTGCCATTGACCCGCTGAAATCTTTTGCCGCGAGCTTCTCGCAATCGCACTCTTTGCCATACATAAAGTGCACGCCCTCTTCTTCCATCACGGCAATACGCCTGTCTATTATCTTCTTATTGAGCTTGAAATTGGGGATTCCGTAGCGCAGAAGCCCTCCGGCAGCCTCGCAGCGGTCGAAGACCGTTACCTCGTATCCCTTGAGATTCAGCTGATTGGCAGTAGCGAGCCCCGAAGGACCGCTTCCTATCACGGCAACCTTCTTCCCGTTACGCTCGGGATGCTCGCGGGTCACGTACCCTTCGATATAGGCCCTCTCGGCTATCGCGCACTCGTTCTCTCTGTTCGTAACGGCTTCTCCGCTCGAAAGATAGAGTACGCAGGACTTCTCGCAGAGAGCTGGGCAGACCCTTCCGGTGAACTCCGGAAAGTCGTTGGTCTGCTTGAGCAGGCGGTAGGCCTTCTCCCATTCGCCGTGATACAGGGCATCGTTCCACTCGGGATCCCTGTTGCCCAGGGGGCAGGCCCAGTGACAGAAGGGCACACCGCAGTCCATACAGCGGCTTGCCTGCTCCTGGCGGTCTCTGGTGTTGAGAGTCTGCTCAACTTCCCCGAAGTCCAGTACACGGTCGTGTACCGGCCTGTACCCCGCCTCCTTGCGAGGTACCGTAAGAAATGCTTTAGGGTTTCCCATATCAGTAGTCTCTTTGCATATCTTCAATCTTCTGACGGAGCCGTGCCATCTTCTCTTCTTCGAGCACCTTCTTGTACTCGATGGGAACTACCTGCACGAACTCTTCGACGTATCTGCCCCAGTCGTCCAGAATGCGCCCTGCCAGGGGCGAACCTGTGTAGAGGTAGTGCTTGCGTATCAGCTCCTTAAGCTCCTTGCGGGCCGAAGAATCCTCCACGAGGTTAATTTCGACCATATCCATATTGCAGTAGTAGTCGAAATTGCGCTCGATGTCAAGGACATAGGCTACTCCTCCCGACATTCCGGCGGCAAAGTTGCGCCCAGTCTTTCCGAGAACAACCACCCGCCCGCCGGTCATATACTCGCAGCAGTGGTCTCCCGCACCTTCAACGACGGCCGTAGCTCCGGAGTTTCGTACTGCAAATCGTTCACCCACCTGGCCGCAGACGTAAAGCTCGCCAGAGGTAGCTCCGTAGATACCTGTGTTGCCGGCAATTATGTTGTTCTCCGGAACGAACTCCGAACTGTAGCGGCTGGGAGGCAGAATGGCAATTCTTCCGCCCGAAAGCCCCTTCCCGAAGTAGTCGTTGCATTCGCCTTCGAGCTTGATGTTCAGCCCCTTGACTGCAAATGCACCGAAACTCTGTCCGGCCGAGCCCTTGAACTTGATGTTGATGGTCTTGTCCGGAAGCCCTGCGGAACCGTATCGGCGGGCAATCTCGCCCGAAAGCATCGTGCACACGGCCCTGTCTGTGTTCTTTACCGCAAAGTCGAGATTCACTTCCTCGTGACTGTCGAGAGCCTTGGTGCAGGCCTTCAGGATTTCCTCGTCTTTGACCGACGAAACGGTGGTGAAGGAACTGCGGTCCCAGTGCAGGGGTTTGTCGCTCTTCTGACGGCAGAGCAACTTGCTGAAGTCCAGAGTCGAACGCTTGCTCTCCTTGTCGGCGGGAATTACCTGCAGCAACTCGGTGTGCCCAATGATTTCCTTAAGGCTGCGAACTCCAATCTCGGCAAGATACTCTCTTAAGTGCCTTGCCAGGAAGGTGAAATAGTTCACCACGTAGTCCGATTTTCCGCGGAAGCGCGCCCTCAGCCTCTCGTCCTGGGTAGCTACACCCACGGGGCAGGTGTTGCTGTTGCACTTGCGCATCATCACGCATCCCAGCACAATCAGAGGCAGGGTCCCGAAGGCAAACTCGTCTGCTCCGAGCATAGCCATAATTACTATGTCCCTGGCTGTCTTGAGCTGTCCGTCGGTCTGGAGCCTCACCTGTCCCCTGAGCCCGTTGAGCACCAGAGTCTGCTGGGCCTCTGAGAGACCTATCTCGGGGCTGATGCCTGCAAAGCGCATCGAACTGATGGGGCTTGCCCCTGTACCTCCCTCGGCTCCTGAGATGACAATAAGGTCGGCCTTGGCCTTGGCGACACCAGCAGCGATGGTCCCTACTCCGCTCTCAGCCACGAGCTTGACACTCACAGCCGCCTTCGGGTTGATGTTCTTCAGGTCGAAGATGAGCTGTGCGAGGTCCTCGATAGAATAGATGTCGTGGTGGGGCGGGGGAGAGATGAGCGAGATTCCGGGAATGGCATTTCTCGTGCGTGCAATAACCTTGTCCACCTTGAATCCGGGCAGCTGACCGCCCTCGCCGGGTTTTGCGCCTTGGGCAACCTTAATCTGAATTTCCTCGGCATTTACCAGATACTCAGCCGTTACCCCGAAGCGTCCCGAAGCAATCTGCTTGGTCTTGGAAGAAAGACTGACCCCGTCAACCGAACTGTGATATCTTTCGGAGTCCTCACCTCCTTCACCAGTATTCGAGCGTGAGCCTATGCGGTTCATGGCAAGAGCAAGTGCCTCGTGAGCCTCTTTCGAGAGTGCACCGAACGACATTGCCCCGGTGACGAAGTGTTTCATCAGGCTCTCTTCGCTCTCGACCTCGTCCAGAGGAACAGGTGCAGAGGCCCTGCGGAAATCGAGACAGTCCCTCAGGAAAATCGCGTCCTTCTTGCCGTCCACGACCTGCTCCCACTCCTTGAACTTGCTGTATGAGCCAAGTCTTGTGGATATCTGCAGATTCGCGATGGTCTCGGGAGTCCAGGCGTGGGGGATACCGTCGCGGCGGTAGCTGAACTGCCCCTCGAAAGGCAGAATGTCGCTGTCGGCGGCATCCAGTCCTCCGGCCTGCTCTGCGGGTGCGAATGCCTTCTCGTGAAGGCGTACGGCATCGCGGGCAATCTCCGAGAGCCCTATACCTCCGATAGTCGAAGTCTCTGTTCCGAAGTAGTTCCTCAGGAGGCTCTCGCTCAGGCCCATACTCTCGAAAATCTTAGCGCCGCGATACGAGCGGATGGTCGAAATGCCCATCTTGCTCATAATCTTCTTGAGCCCCTTGTCCAGAGCCTTGATGTAGTTCTTTTCGGCCGTATGATACTCTTCCTGAATGAGATGCCTGCGCACCAGGTCATCCATAACCGCAAATGCCATATATGGGCAGATTGCGCTGGCTCCGTATCCGAGCAGAAGGGCTGCGTGCATCACTTCTCGAATCTCACCGGATTCGACTATCAGAGCGGTCTGAACCCTCTTCTGGACATTGATGAGGTAGTGATGCACTGCGCTTACTGCCAGCAGCGAAGGTATGGCTGCGTGCTTCGAGTCCACCTTTCGGTCCGATAGGATGATATAGTTCACTCCCTCGTCAACACTGTGCTCGGCATCGGCGCAAAGCTTGTCCAGAGCCTCCCTGAGGCCGCTTTCGCCCCTGCTTATCTCAAACAGGGTGTCGAGTTTTACGGTCTTGAAGCCCTTGTAGCGTATGTTGCAGAGAATGTCGAGCTGGGTGTTGGTGAGCACAGGCTGGGGTAGGCGGACCATCTTGCAGTTGCTCTCGTCCGGAGTCAGAATGTTGGTCCCCACAGCCCCGATGTACTCGGTCAGCGACATCACCAGTTCCTCTCTAATGGGGTCGATGGCAGGATTGGTCACCTGGGCGAACTGCTGGCGGAAGTAGTTGAACAGCAGCTGGGGCTTCTCGTTGAGTACAGCCAGGGGAGTGTCATTGCCCATAGCCCCCACACTTTCCTGACCGGTGGTGCACATTGGAACGATGGTCCTGTCGATGTCCTCGCGGCTGAAGCCGAAGTTGCGCATCATCCTCTCGAAGTCTGGGACGCTGTTCTCGACCCTTCGGCCGCTCTTGAGGTTTTCGAGCTGAATTCGGTTCGACGATAGCCACTGGCGGTAGGGATGTTCCGATGCGAGTGCCTCCTTAATGGCCTCATCGAAGTAAACCTTGCCCTCGAAGGTATCTACCAGCAGTATCTTCCCCGGCTGAAGGCGGCCCTTGCGGACTACTTCGTCGGGCTCGAAGTCCATTACTCCCACCTCGCTCGCCACGACTATCATTCCGCTCTTTGTTACGGTGTACCTCGAAGGACGCAAACCGTTGCGGTCGAGCATTCCTCCCACGTAGCGGCCGTCGGAAAAGAGCAGGGCGGCAGGACCGTCCCAGGGCTCCATAAGAATGGAATAGTACTCGTAGAAGGCCTTGAGGTCTTCGCTGATGGGGTTCTTGTCGTTGAACGATTCGGGGATGAGCACCGTCAAAGCCTGGGGCAGGCTGAATCCGCTCATCACAAGAAACTCGAACACGTTGTCCAGCGAGGCGGAGTCGCTCATGCCGTCCTGGACTATGGGGCGGAGTTCGCGTATGTCACCGAGCGCCGTGCTCGACAAGACGCTCTCCCTTGCCTTCATCCAGGCCCTGTTGCCCCTGATAGTGTTGATCTCGCCGTTATGGCATAGCAGTCTGAACGGCTGGGCGAGCTTCCACTTGGGAAAGGTATTGGTCGAGAATCTCGAATGGACGAGAGCCAGGCCCGAAGTGAAGTAGTCGTTGGTAAGGTCGGGGTAGTAGCGCCTCAGCTGTCCCGAGGTCAGCATACCCTTGTATATAATATCCTTGGATGAGAGAGAACAGATGTAAAAGTCTTCATCTTCTATTCTCTTCTCAATCCGCTTGCGAATCTTGTAGAGAGTCCTTTCGAAGACGGGAACTTTGTCTTCGCTCACTCCCGTTACAAAAATCTGCTTTATGTCGGGCTCGGTTTCGCGTGCCCTCTGGCCAAGGGCCTCGGGGCAGGTGGGGACACTGCGCAGATGCATCAGCGTAAGTCCTTCACGCTCAATTTCTTCGATTATTACCGACAATATTTCGTGCTGCCTCGTGCTATCCTTGGGGAGAAACACGAGACCGGTGCCGTAGCGTCCTTTTTCCGGTACAGGAATGCCTTGGAGCAGGATAAACTCGTGCGGAATCTGCACCAGTATCCCGGCGCCGTCACCCGTTTTGTCCCTGGTTTCGGCGCCGCGATGCTCCATATTCTCAAGCACCCTGAGGGCATTGTCCACAAGAGAGTGGCTCTTGCCCCCGTGGATGTTGACAACCATTCCTATACCGCAGGCGTCGTGCTCATAGGCGCTGCTGTACAGTCCCTGGTTGATTTGAGTCATTATCTTATGAATAAGAGTTCACGATATTTGGGAAGAGGCCATAGCTCGTCATCGACTATGGTTTCGAGCTTGTCAACGTGCCTTCTGATTTCTTCGAGCAGGGGAGCGACGTTGTCGTGGTAGGCAATAGCCTTCTCCCTCTCGCAACTGATGGCGTTGGCGGCCTTGCGTGCGGCTATCATCTTATCGACGTTGCCAATGATGAAGGACTCGTGCTCAGAAATCTTTTCGATAATGGTAAGGTTCTCCTTTGAGATTTCAACGGCTTTTTCTTTGCTGAAGATTTCCTTGACCTTCGAAACGTTGTCGATGAGCATACTCTGGTACTTGGTCACGACGGGGATGATGTGGTTGATGCAGAGGTCGCCGAAGATACGGCTCTCAATCTGAATCTTCTTGGTGTAGGTTTCCCACTTGATCTCGTTGCGGGCCTCAAGTTCTCCTTTGCTGAATACTCCGGTCTTCTCGAAGAGAGCTATGCTCGACTCGGTGAGGTAGCTGTCGAAGATGAGGGGAGCGGAGGTCTCGCAGTCGAGCCCGCGCCTTGCCGCTTCGGCCTTCCACTCGTCGCCGTATCCGTTTCCGTTGAAGATGATGGGCTTGATGTAGTTGATGTCTTCGCGTACCACCTTCAGAATGGCTGCTTCCTTTTCTTCGCCTTTGCCGATGAGGGCATCTACCCTTGTCTTGAAGTCTTCAAGTGCCTCTGCCACAGCAGCGTTGAGGGTGAGCATAGCGCTCGCGCAGTTGGCCTCGGAACCTACGGCACGGAACTCGAAACGGTTGCCGGTGAATGCGAATGGAGAGGTACGGTTGCGGTCGGTGTTGTCTATCAGCAGTTCCGGAATAGAAGGGAGGTCGAGCTTCACTGCGTGCTTGCCGGCGATGAGCAGGGCATCGGGGTCGGCATTGGCGACGTGGTCGAGAAGTTCGGTGACTGTCTTTCCGAGGAAGGAGGAGATGATTGCCGGGGGCGCTTCGTTCGCGCCGAGGCGGTGGGCGTTGGTGGCGCTCATAATGCTAGCCTTCAGCAATCCGTTGTGGTTGTACACTCCCTTGAGGGTTTCGACTACGAAGGTCACAAAGCGAAGGTTGTCCATAGCAGTCTTGCCGGGAGAGTGGAGAAGGATTCCGGTGTCGGTTGACAATGACCAGTTGTTGTGCTTGCCCGAACCGTTGATTCCCTTGAAGGGCTTCTCGTGCAGAAGGCAGCGGAAACCGTGCTTGCGGGCGATGCGCTTCATAAGCGACATCATCAGCATATTGTGGTCGATTGCAAGGTTGGTTTCCTCATATATGGGAGCAAGTTCAAACTGATTGGGAGCTACCTCGTTATGCCTTGTCTTGCAGGGGATTCCAAGTTCCAGGGCATTTATTTCGATGTCCTTCATAAACTCTTCCACCCTTGCAGGGATGCTCCCGAAGTAGTGGTCGTCCATCTGCTGGTTCTTGGCGGAGTCGTGACCCATAAGGGTGCGTCCAGTCATCACGAGGTCGGGTCTTGCGGCATACAGCGATTCATCTACAAGGAAGTACTCCTGCTCCCATCCCAGATTGCTGAAAACCTTGCTTACTTCGGGATTGAAGTATTTGCAGACGGCTGTTGCGGCCTTGTCAACTGCATAGAGGGCCTTCTTCAGAGGCACTTTGTAGTCGAGAGCCTCTCCTGTGTAGGATATGAAGTAGGTCGGAATCATCAGTGTGTCACCTATTACGAATACAGGCGAGGTGGGATCCCAAGCTGAGTATCCGCGGGCTTCGAAGGTCGATCTGAGACCACCGGAGGGGAAAGAACTGGCATCAGGCTCCTGCTGGACGAGAATCTTGCCCTTGAATTCCTCAATCATTCCACCCTTGCCGTCGTGCTCGATGAAGGCGTCGTGCTTCTCGGCAGTGCCTTCGGTCAGAGGCTGGAACCAGTGGGTGTAGTGGGTGACGCCAAGTTCGGAAGCCCATTTCTTCATGCCTTCCGCAACTGCGTCGGCGACCTTGATGTCGAGAGGTTCTCCCTTGTCGATAACACGGCACATCTGTGCGTAAACATCGGTCGAAAGATACTTGTACATCTTCGCCTTGTTGAACACGTACTTGCCGAAGTACTCGCTGGGACGTTCTGCAGGTGGCGTGACCGTCACCGGAGCGTGGCTGAAAGCCTCGTTCACAACCGTGAATCTCAGATTAGCTGACATAGGTAATACACTTTTATGTTTTAAAAAAAATGCCGGACTTGCAAAAGCCCGGCATACTCATTTATATTCTCTTCAATTACAAAATCTACCCTATTGCTACCGGATACAAAGAGCGACGCCCAAGGCCTGCTGACCCTGGTCCTGCTTCTGCTGCTGAGCTGAGTATCCTGAGAAATGGTGATAGAATCCGTTCATCGTTCAGTTAAACTTTCGCTTGCTAAGATACGGGGTAGTTTTTAAAAAACAAAGAAAAATATTTAAATTTTGCTATATTTGCTCTCAGAAATCAAAGGGGTGCCTGCTAGGCCTTGCAGGCTGAGATTATACCCTCGACCTGATGCAGATAATGCTGCCGTAGGGATTGAGTTCGTTCTCCTGCCACATCCGGGGCACCCCATATACTTTAATATTATATAATATGGGTTATCAAGCATTCGACCAGTACGCATCAGAGTATGATGCCTGGTTCCTGGAAAACACCAATGTTCTAGAAACTGAATTCAGGCTCGTCGCTTCCTGTCTGCAAGATTCCGGAAGAATCCTCTCTATAGGTTGCGGCAGCGCCCTCTTTGAAAAACTGCTGCTCGACCGCCACGGCATACGCATAGCGCACGGAATCGAACCTGCCGGGGGAATGGCCGAGATTGCCCGCAAGAGGGGCTTTGACGTGGAGATTGCAACCGCCGAAGATGCCGATTACGGCGAAGGTCTGTACGATACGGTCCTGTTCAACGGCTGCCCCTGCTATATGCAGGACCTCGGGAAGGCTCTCCGCAAGGCCTGGACGGCTCTTGCCCCCGGGGGAAAGGTGGTTGTGATAGATGTTCCCAAAGAAAGTCCCTACGGTCTTCTGTACAATCTGGCACTTGCCGTAGGAACCTGGGACCACC
Source organism: Bacteroidales bacterium (assembly GCA_029009115.1). Classification (GTDB taxonomy): domain Bacteria; phylum Bacteroidota; class Bacteroidia; order Bacteroidales; family UBA932; genus Cryptobacteroides. The sequence continues at coordinate 10,272 of JAQXJU010000071.1, forward strand.
CTCTGCTTGACGGATGCCGCCCAAAAGACCCGTACCCCATCGAACTCGTAAAGCAGGCCTCGTGGCGCACTACCGCCGACAAGGCCCAAACCATTCGTGAGAGCGGATTTGCTAATCTGGAGTTCCGCCAGACCCTGACCCTCTCGCCCCTCTACTCCCATACCCTGGTCGAAGACCCGATGGAAGGATGCGACAGGGGTTCTTACGTAGCAATTATCGGATACAAGATATGATAGACATTCAAAAATTCAAGGATGACTGCGCTGCGGTGCGCTCGCAGTCACCGCTCGTTCACAACATCACCAATTACGTTGCGATGAACATCGCGGCCAACACCCTTCTTGCCGCAGGAGCTTCGCCCCTGATGTCCTTCTGTCCTGAGGAGATGGATGAGATTGTTGCCATAAGCAGCGCTCTTGTCATCAATATTGGCTGTCTGGATATGCAGGAGATTGCTGCAATGAGGCTTGCAGCCGCAGCTGCTGTCCGCTGCGCCAAGCCCTGGGTACTCGACCCCGTGGGAGCCGGAGCAAGCAAGCTGCGCACCGCCACCGCCCTCGAACTCATCACCCGCTATCATCCCGCCATAATCAGGGGCAATGCGTCGGAGATCATGTGTCTTGCCGGTGCTGCGATTGCTTCAAAGGGTGTAGACAGCAGTGAGAGCAGCGACAATGCCGTCGAGGCAGGTAAGACCCTGGCCCAGGCAACAGGAGCTGTAGTATCGATCAGCGGTGCCGTCGACTATGTCACCGACGGAGTCAGGGTAGAGAGCATAGCCAACGGAACTCCGCTGATGAGCAAGGTTACAGCAATGGGCTGCTCGGCTTCGGCTCTTACCGGAGCCTTTGCCGCCGTTGACAAAACGGCCTTTGACGCAGCCTTGAACGCTATGGCGATGATGGGGGTTGCCGGAGATATTGCCTCCA
>JAQXJU010000072.1 GCA_029009115.1 Bacteroidales bacterium
AAAATCTGCATTTGCCTGCTTCTCGTTAGAGCTTTTTTTGTATATTTGTGAGAATTTAGGTCAAAATGTCCTGCTCGCGATAGCAGTTGCTGAACCGAAGTGTTATGATTGAGGATTTGAAGCAAAATATCAAGAAGCTGATTGCTCTCTATGAGGCTGAGAGGCAACGTTCTGGCGAACTTGCCGCTAAGATTAGTAGGTGCGAAGAAGACATTGTGACATACAAGGAGCAGATTGACGATTTGAAACGACAGATAGACAATCTCCGTCTTTCGGCTGCCTTCAACCCCGCAGGTCCTACTGCTGAGTCGAAGGCTCGTCTGGACAAGGTGATTGCCGAGATTGACAAGTGTATCAATTTGTTGGAGAACTGATTATGGACCAGAACATTACTTTGTCAATTGCCGGGAAGTTGTATCCTCTGAAGGCTTCGTCGCCCGAAACGGAGCAGGTGATGCGTCTTGCCGCGGAAAGCATTAATGCGATGCTTGACAAGTATAATGCAAAATTCCCTGATCGCAATCCAGACGAAAAGATGGCCTTTGTCGCTCTTCAACAGACTGTTTCCAGGATTTCGGCAGAGCGGAAACTGGTAGCGCTGAACGCAAAGCTGGATTCTTTGGAAAAAGAATTGGGAGACTATCTGGCGGAATTTGAAGAGTAGCTGCCGGTCCCTTCGAGCTGAAAACAACAAAGTTCTTAGGAACCGGGTCACCTCGGCCGCGGATGGCAGGCCTGCCTTTGAGCAGGAAACCAGAACCGGTGCGGAGCCCAAATCTTTCAGAAATTATTTTCTGTCTGACGGACCGGTAGCTTTTTATTTTGCTCCATTGCCCTGTTTAGGGGGAATGGAGTTTTGTTAATGAGAGGGTCCCGGAACCCAGACCGGGAGAGCAACCGACCCCGGAACCCAGACCGGGAGAGCAGCCGGCCCCGGAACGAAAACAGACCGAAAGGCCCTTGGATAATATTGAACAACTGAAGCCAGAACAACCGAACATTGAGCAACCGAATATTGAAGCCAGAACAACCGAACGTCGAAACCAAAACAACCGAAACCAGAACAACTAAACGTTAAACAACCGAACTATTTAAACTATATATAAAACAATGTGGTATTTTTATTTGATGGCAGCATTTGCCGGAGCTGCAATTGCGTTGGCCGTTTACATAATCGTCCGAAAGAGTATCCTCAAGGGACGTAGCGAAAACATCATTACAAAAGCTGAGACCGAGGCCGAGAATATCAAGAAGGATAAGATGCTTCAGGCCAAGGAGCATTTCCTTCAGCTGAAAACCGAGCACGAAGAGCAGGTCTCAAAGCGCAACGAACAGATACGTGAGTCCGAAGGTCGCCTCAAGCAGAAGGAGAACCAGCTGCGTCAGCTCCAGTCGGAACTTGGCCGCAAGCAACACGAGATAGACTCCGCCCGTGGACAGCTCAATGCCCAGAAGGAACAGCTCGAACGCAAGGGCGAGGAGTATGACAAGTTGCTTCGCGATGTCAACCGTCAGCTTGAGGAGGTTGCCGGGATGAGCGCCCAAGATGCCAGGAATATGCTGGTCGAGAATATGAAGGCAGAGGCCCGCACCCAGGCTCAGGCTTACATCAACGACACTATGGATGAAGCCCGCCTGAATGCCGCCAAGGAAGCCAAGCGAATAATTATCAATACTATCCAGCGGACCGCTACCGAGACGGCTATCGAGAATGCCGTTACGTCCTTTCCTATTGAAAACGACGAAATCAAGGGTCGTATCATAGGCCGCGAGGGGCGCAACATACGTGCTCTCGAGGCGGCAACAGGGGTCGAAATCGTGGTTGACGATACTCCCGACGCTATCCTCTTGAGTGCCTTTGACCCTGTACGCAGGGAGGTTGCAAGGCTCGCACTGCATCAGCTGGTCGTTGACGGACGTATCCATCCCGCACGCATCGAAGAGGTAGTTGCCAAGGTCAGCAAGAAGCTCGAAGAGGAGATTCTCGAGACAGGAAAGCGTACTTGTATCGACCTCGGAATCCACGGACTGAACATCGAGCTTGTAAAGCTCATCGGACGTATGAAGTACCGTTCGAGCTACGGGCAGAACCTCCTGCAGCACTCCCGCGAGGTTGCCAACATCTGCTCGATTCTTGCTTCCGAGCTCGGTCTGAATCCCAAGCTCGCCAAGCGCGCCGGACTCCTCCACGATATAGGCAAGGTCTCGGAGGATGATCCCGAACTTCCTCACGCACTGCTCGGTGCCAAGCTTGCTGAGCAGTATCAGGAGAAGCCCGAAATCTGCAACGCCATAGGGTCGCACCACGAGGAGATGGAGATGACTTCGATTATCGCTCCGCTTGTCCTGGTTGGAGATGCCATTTCTGGAGCCCGTCCCGGAGCGAGGCGCGAGGTTATCGAGAGCTACATCAAGCGTCTGAAGGGTATGGAAGACCTCGCAGCCTCTTATCCAGGAGTTACAAAGTCTTATGCCATTCAGGCCGGCCGTGAGCTCAGGGTTATCGTTGGTGCCGAGGAGGTTAGCGATGAGCAGGCGGCCCGTCTCTCGACCGATATCGCCCAGAAGATTCAGGATGAGATGACCTACCCTGGTCAGGTGAAGATAACTGTTATCCGCGAGACCCGCTCGGTCGCCTTTGCAAAGTAGTATGGCCAAACTTTCAATAGCAGTAGTTGGATACGGCAATATCGGCCGTTATTCACTTGAGGCGATACAGGCTGCTCCGGATATGGAGTGTGCCGGTATCGTGCGCCGCAACCCCAGTCGCGAGGGTTGCCCCGAGCTCGATGGCCTGAAGGTCGTTTCGAAGGTCGAGGATCTCGGCAAGGTCGATGTGGCGATACTGGCGTCGCCTTCACGCAACATCCCCCAGATAGCGGCAGAGTATCTCCGAAAGGGGATTTCGACAGTTGACAGTTTCGATATCCACAGCGAAATTTGCGCCCTTCGTGCCTCTTTGGACCCTGTGGCCCGTGAGCACGGCGCAGTGAGCGTAATCTCCGCCGGCTGGGATCCGGGCAGCGACTCCATCGTCCGTGCCCTTATGCGCGGGCTTGCCCCTGAGGGAATCACCTGGACCAACTTCGGGCCCGGGCGGTCGATGGGACATTCGGTTGCGGTCAAGGCCATCGAGGGGGTGCGCGATGCCCTCAGTATGACCATCCCCGTCGGTACCGGCATCCACCGTCGTCTGGTGTATGTCGAACTCGAAGAAGGTGCCGACTTTGCCAAGGTCGAGACCGCCGTGAAGACTGATCCTTACTTTGTGCACGATGAGACTTTTGTTACTCAGGTGCCTTGCGTGGCTGCCCTGAATGATGTCGGCCACGGAGTGAATATGGTGCGCAAGGGTGTGTCCGGGCGTACTCACAACCAGAA
>JAQXJU010000073.1 GCA_029009115.1 Bacteroidales bacterium
AAAGAGAAGGGGTACGAGGTCCACGCGGCCTGCGCCAACACAGGAGGCTTCAGCGAAGAGCAGCTCCGCACCAACGAGGAGAACGCCTATAAGCTCGGAGCAAGCAAGTACGTAACTCTCGACGTCACAAAGGAATACTACCAGAAGTCACTGCGCTATATGGTATATGGCAATGTTCTCAGGAACAACTGCTACCCCATATCGGTAAGTTCGGAGCGCATTTTCCAGGCCATTGCAATTGCCCGTTATGCCAAAGAGATAGGCGCCGATGCCATCGCCCACGGCTCCACAGGTGCCGGCAACGACCAGATCCGCTTTGATATGACCTTCCTGGTGATGGCCCCGGGAGTGGAAATCATCACCTTGACCAGGGATTCGAACCTGAGCCGTCAGGAAGAGGTGGATTATCTGAATGCCAACGGCTTCAATGCCGACTTTGCAAAGCTCAAGTATTCCTACAACGTAGGTCTGTGGGGAACCTCCATCTGCGGAGGAGAGCTGCTCGACTCAACGCAGGGGCTCCCGGAATCGGCCTACCTCAAGCATCCGGTTAAGGAAGGAAGCGAGATTCTGAGCCTCGGGTTCAGCAAGGGCGAACTGTGCTCTGTCAACGGGGTTTGCTACGAAGACAAGATAGAGGCCATACGCAAGGTCGAGGAGATCGGCTCCGCATACGGAATAGGCCGCGACTGCCACGTCGGAGACACCATCATAGGAATCAAGGGAAGGGTAGGCTTCGAGGCTGCGGCGCCTATGCTCATCATAGCGGCGCACCGCTTCCTCGAGAAGTACACCCTCTCGAAGTGGCAGCAGTACTGGAAGGACCAGGTTGCCAACTGGTACGGGATGTTCCTGCACGAGAGCCAGTATCTCGAACCGGTGATGACCGACATCGAGGCTATGCTCGAGTCTTCGCAGAGGCACGTCAACGGCACCGTCACCCTCGAGCTGCGCCCTCTGGGCTTCCAGACCGTAGGCTGCGACAGCCCCGATGACCTTGTGAAGAACAAGCTCGGAGAATACGGCGAGGGAGCCAAGGGCTGGACCTCCGAAGACGCAAAGGGTTTCATTAAGGTAAGCTCTACCGCCCTCAGGGCATACTATCTTGCGCATCCCGACGAAGAAAGGTAGGCTATGGTAAGGGTTGGAATACTCGGCTCTGCCGGCTATACAGGAGGCGAGCTCCTCCGTATCCTCGTGAATCATCCCGAGGTAAGAATCATATTTGCGAACAGCGAGTCGAACGCGGGGCGCCCCGTAAGTGAGGTACACACTTCACTCGAGGGCGAGACAGACCTGCGATTCACCGACGAGCTACCATTCTCAGAGGTGGATGTAGTGTTCCTCTGCTTCGGCCACGGCAAGAGCGGGGCCTTCCTGCGCGAACACGAAATCCCCGCGAACGTAAGGATAATAGATCTTGCCCAGGATTTCCGTCTGCACTCCGTGGAGCACGACTTCGTTTACGGGCTGCCGGAGATGTCGAGGGAGGTCATTCGCGGATGCCGCCACCTTGCAAACCCCGGCTGCTTTGCCACCTGCATCCAACTTTGCCTGCTGCCGCTCGCCAAGGCCGGGCTTCTTGGAAATGATGTGAGCATCAACGCAATGACAGGCTCTACCGGAGCGGGTCAGAAGCCTTCGGCCACCACCCATTTCTCCTGGCGTTCCGACAATGTGAGCATCTACAAGGTATTCAGCCACCAGCATCTGCTGGAAATACGCCAGTCGCTGGAGGAACTCTCCCCCGCGCCTGTAGGCAGCCTCGACTTCATTCCCTACCGGGGGCCATTTGCAAGGGGTATCTTCTGCACCTGCGCAGTACGTTTCGACGGAGACGAGGGTACGCCTTCCAACCCATCGGCGCAGCAACTTGAGCAGATGTACCGCGACTTCTACTCCGATTCGGCCTTTACCCGCTGCTGTAACTCTCCTGTTGACCTCAAAATGGTGACAAACACCAACAAGGCTCTGATTCACATTGACAAATTCGGCTCGAAGGCCGTCATATCCGGCGTGATCGACAATCTGCTCAAGGGAGCCTCGGGCCAGGCGGTGCAGAATATGAACCTGATGTTCGGGCTGCCCGAGGACTGCGGCCTGAGGTTTAAAGCATCGGCTTTCTGAAGTATTTGAACAATAATTATTTATGAATCTATTTGAAGTATATAAGCTTTGGGACATCGAACCCGTAAGGGGTCTTGGCACCACGCTCTGGGACAAAAACGGGGTCGAGTACACCGACCTCTACGGAGGGCACGCCGTGATTTCGGTCGGCCACTGCCATCCGCACTATGTAGAAAAAGTCAGCGCCCAGCTGTCTAATCTCGGCTTCTACTCGAATGCCGTGAGGAACTCCCTTCAGGAAGAACTCGCCCGGCGCCTGGGAAAGATTTCGGGCTACGACGACTATGCCCTTTTCCTGTGCAACAGCGGAGCCGAAGCCAATGAGAATGCCCTCAAACTTGCATCTTTCCATACAGGGAGGGCCAAGGTCCTGGCCTTTGGCAAGTCTTTCCACGGCAGAACGAGCGGAGCAGTGGCAGCCACCGACAATCCCCGCATAGTATCGCCTTTCAACCGCACGCCTAATGTAGAGTTCAGCCCCCTGAACGACCTCAAGGCTGCAGAGGAGAAACTGGCCTCATCGCAGTTCGCCGCGGTAATC
>JAQXJU010000074.1 GCA_029009115.1 Bacteroidales bacterium
TCTCTCTCAAGAAATATACTGCGGTGGTTTTAGCAGCGGGGGTCCACCTCTACCCATACCGAACAGAGAAGTTAAGCCCGCTAACGCCGATGGTACTGCCCCACCAGGTGGGAGAGTAGGTAGCCGCCGCTTTTCATCTACTGAGAGGATGATCCGAACAACGAAGGGTCATCCTCTTTTTTTGTTATATTTGCATCCAGCTATGAAAGACATTTCAGTAATTATACCACTCTACAATGAGCGTGAGTCTCTTACAGAACTTGCATCCTGGATTCAAAGGGTAATGTGCGCCCACGGCTGGACCTATGAGATAATACTTGTAGATGACGGAAGCACTGATGGCAGTTGGGATACCGTCAAGGCCCTCTCCAGAGAGAATCCTTCCATTCTTGGGATATCATTCCGTCGCAACTATGGCAAGTCGGCGGCTCTGTACTGTGGCTTCAAGAAAGCCAGCGGGAACGTGGTCTTCACTATGGATGCAGACCTTCAGGATTCTCCCGATGAGATTCCCGAGATGTACAGGATGATTACCGAACAAGGCTACGACCTTGTGTCCGGATGGAAGCAGCACCGTAAGGATAACAAGTTCACCAAGAACATCCCTTCCAAGATATACAATGCCACGGCAAGAGCTATCACTGGCATCCATATCCACGATATGAACTGTGGTCTTAAGGCGTACCGCAACGAAGTTGTCAAGAGCATCGAAGTATATGGCGAGATGCACCGCTATATCCCGTATCTTGCAAAGAACGCGGGCTATACCCGCATTACCGAAAAGCCTGTACATCATCAGAAACGCAAGTTCGGAAAGAGCAAATTCGGCATAGAGCGCTTCTTCAACGGTTTTCTTGACCTTCTGAGTCTGTGGTTCCTGAGTACCTTCGGTAAGAAACCTATGCATTTCTTCGGTTATTCGGGGATACTGATGTTTTTCATCGGCTTTGTGATGACGATATGGATCATATCCTCGAAGCTCATCCACCAGAATGCCGGACTTCCGTACAGGGGAGTCACCGAACAGCCTCTGTTCTATCTTGCCCTGCTTGCCGTTGTGCTTGGAGTGATGCTTTTCCTCGCCGGGTTCATAGGCGAGATGATAGCCCGCTCGGGAAGCGACAGAAACAAATACAACATCAAAGACGAAATCTAGGATGAATATCAGACGCACTCTGCTTGCAATTGTCTTGATGACGCTTGCATCTTCCGCTTATTCACAGGTAAAACTCATTGATTCTTTTGACTCCGAGTGCTGGAAACCTGTATTCGGGGTGTCGGGCAACTGCTCAGGGACCGTTTTGAAGTACGGCATCGACAACGATGTCAAAATAGAGGGAGAAGGCAGCTTCCGCCTGGACTATAGTTTTTCAGGCTGCACCGGGTCTTCTGCCGGGGAGTATGTTTATGTCCAGAGATTGTTCGCGAACTTCCGCCCCGACCTGAGTTTCCATCCAAAGCACCTGAGCCTCTGGGTAAAGGGCAATCCTGCGAACAAAGGTAATCTGAGAGTGGTTCTCCTGCAGGGTAATATGGCAGCCAAAGGATACCGCAGGGTCTTGAAGACATATCAATATACCGACAGCGAGTCGGTCCGCAGCGACTCCTGGACCTGTGTCGAGATACCCTATGAGAAATTCTCCCTGCTTGATGCTCAGGAGGGAACTTCAGCCTCCCCGGAAGACCCGGGTCTCGATCTTATGAACGTGATAGGCTGGAGGATAGACATTGTAAACAGCGACTCCTCGGCTTCGGAAGGCAACCGTATATATCTCGACAAGATGGAGCAGGTTACCAGTTACGAGCCTCAATGGAATCCAAAGGCAAGGTTCTCGAGCCTCTTCATACAGCTTAATGCCAGTTATGCCGCAACCGACTGGGATGAGGTATTCGAGTCAGCAAAGAAGTTGGGAATCGATACCTGGATAATCCAGTTCTGTATCGGGCGTAAGGCAGCCTGGACCACTTCATACTACAAGGACTGCTCCCTGCCCTGGATAACAAAGAAACTGGATATCATAGACAGGATGTATGAGGCCGCCTCGAGATGTGGCGTAAAGTTCATAATGGGAAGCTCGTACCAGTCCTGGAATACAAAATTGCTGTGGAATCCTGAACATTACGATGAAGTATTCGAACTTAACAGGCAGGTAATTGAAGATGTAGCCCGCAATTTCTGCTCGTCTGAAGCCTTTGCCGGGTGGTATATTGCCAATGAGTTTCACGACGGAGTCAATTTTTCACCCAACTGGTTCGAAGAGGAATGCAATTCCGCTCTTGCCGCATATCTCGAAAAGACAGCCTCATATATGAAGTCTTTCAAGAATGTGCCGGTGTGCGTCGCTCCCGCCCTGTTCCGCGGACGTCCTGCAAAACTGACAGGGGAGCTCTATGACAGGCTTTTTGCGCGGACCCCTTCGGTTGACATACTCTATCTGCAGGATTGCGCCGGACGCGGCCCCGATATGGTTACGTCGGTTACTGTGGATCTTCCGAACTATTTTGCTGAAATCAAGAAGGCCTGCGACCGTAACGGAGTGACCTTCGGGGTGGATATCGAGTCATTCTTCCGCTTCGACCTCCGCAAGCAGCCCCGCCGTCCCAAGACCTGGGAAGAACTCCGCATGCAGCTGCAGATGGCCGGAAACTTCACCGACCATATTACAAACTTCAGCTGGTTCTCCTTCCAGCCGGGCCACGAGACCTGGGAAGGATATAAGGATTACTGTTCGTCCGAAGGATTGTAGAAGGGATTACTGGACGGGATGTTACGTGAGATTATCGCGGAAAGGATTACTCCGTACAGGGTGCAGTAGATGAAATTGGATATGAAGGTAATCTGCGGAAGGCTTCCTTTCATCTCCGCAATGGCATCTTTTGAGGCAGAGTCGAACATCTGGGAATACTGCTGCATGGCCAGGTCTAAAGCCTGACTTAGAGCTTCAGGCTCGATGAAAAGAACCCAGGCGAGGTAGAAGCCTGCGTAAATCAGGGCTGAAAGGAGGGCGCTGGCAGCTCCGAACTTGAATGTGTCAGAATTGCTGACACCTTCATATGAAGACACCAGCTTTCTCATGAAATACTTCATAAGGAAGATGATGCCCAACAGTTTTGCCGCCCACAGAACAACGTTCAATACGGATATCAGCATAGCTGCTGCCGCGGAACCGTTTGCAGTTAGACTGCCGGTAAGCATATTGATGCACATATAGGCTGCGCATATCCCGCCTATGATGAGTCCGGCCTTCGCCCCCTCATTCCATATTGCCTGTCTGTTGATTTCTGATTTCATAATGTGGGCTTCAAAGTCTCGCAAAGATAGAAAAAAATAGTATCTTTGCGAATTGTAGAAAACATTACATTATGACGATTGCATTTACAGACGGTTCCATCCTTCCCTGGGAGGATGAGCAGGCGAAAAAGATTTTCTGGCACTCTTCAGCACACCTTATGGCCGAAGCCATAGAGCAACTCTATCCCGGTGCACGCTTCGGAGTAGGCCCTGCTGTCGAGACAGGATTCTACTATGATGTCGATTTCGGCGGAAGGCAGATTTCAGAATCAGACCTACAGGCTATAGAGAACAAGATGCTCGAACTCGCCCGCACAAAGGAAGTTTTCGAATGCACGAGGGTCTCGAAGGCCGAAGCCCTGGATTACTTCACCCGCAAGGGCGACAAATACAAGTGCGAACTTATCGCCGACCTCGAAGACGGCTCCATCACCTTCTACAAGAACGGTTCTTTCACCGACCTTTGCCGCGGACCGCACATCAAGCACGTTGACGACATCAAGGCCGTCAAACTTACTGCAATCGCCGGAGCTTACTGGAAGGGCGACCAGAACCGTGAACAGCTGACCCGAATCTATGGAGTCAGCTTCCCCAAGAAGAGTATGCTCGAAGAGTATCTCAAAGTGATTGAAGAAGCCAAAAAGCGCGATCATCGCAAACTCGGCAAAGAGATGGGACTCTTCTCCTTCTCCTCAAAGGTGGGGATGGGTCTTCCCTTGTGGCTGCCCCGCGGAGCCGTTATGAGATACGAACTCGAGAAGTTCCTCCGCCGCAAGCTTGACGAATACAATTACCTTCCGGTTGTTACCCCGCACATAGGCGGCAAGCAGCTGTATGTAACCTCGGGCCACTACGCCAAGTACGGCAAGGATTCATTCCAGCCCATCCATACCCCGCAGGAAGGCGAGGAGTATATGCTCAAGCCTATGAACTGCCCTCACCACTGTGAGATATATCGTACTGAGCCGCGCTCGTACAAAGACCTCCCCCTGAGGCTTGCCGAGTTCGGAACCGTGTATCGTTATGAGCAGAGCGGCGAACTTCACGGACTTACCCGCGTTCGTTCCTTCACCCAGGACGACGCCCATATGTTCGTGCGTCCCGACCAGCTCAAGGATGAGTTCAAGAAGGTCATCGACCTGATTCTCTATGTGTTCAAGGTCTTCAAGTTCACTGACTATACCGCCCAGATTTCGCTTCGCGACAAGATCAACAGGGAAAAGTACATCGGTTCAGACGAGAACTGGGAGAGAGCGGAGCAGGCCATCATCGAGTCTGCTGCCGAAAAAGGGCTCCCGACTGTCATCGAGTATGGCGAGGCTGCATTCTATGGCCCCAAGCTCGACTTTATGGTCAAGGATGCAATAGGAAGGAAGTGGCAGCTTGGAACCATTCAGGTCGATTACAACCTCCCCGAGAGATTCGACCTGGAATACACTGCCGAAGACGGAAGCAAGAAACGCCCCGTTATGATTCACAGGGCACCCTTCGGAAGTATCGAGAGATTCACCGCTGTACTTCTCGAACACACTGCCGGACATCTGCCCGTCTGGCTCGCTCCTGACCAGGTTAAAGTCCTGCCTGTCAGCGAAAAATATCAGGAATATGCAGAAAAAGTTTGCGATTCCCTAAAAAATGCCGATATTCGCGCTTCGGTCGATGCCCGTAACGAGACTTTGGGCAAGCGGATACGTGAGATTTCGCTGTTGAGAGTCCCGATACTTGTCATCGTCGGTGAGAAGGAAATGAACGCCGGTTCCGTCTCCGTCCGCAGGGAAGGGGTGGATCAGGGTTCTATGTCCGTTGAAGATTTTATAAGATACATCAAGGCTACAATTGCCGAAGAATTATCATAAAAGTATAACTTAATCAGGAGGGCACAACTATCGCAGCACCTTTCAGACCCAAACCCGCGGGCGCTAGACCCCAAAGCCGCGGTTTCGATCCTCGCCAACAGAAGAAAGACGAGAACGAATTGAGGATAAATCAGGAGATTACAGCTCCTCAGGTACGCCTTGTCGGAGACAATGTCCCCGAGCAGGGTGTTTATCCCATTGCGAAGGCTCTCCAGATTGCCGACAGCCTGGAACTCGACCTTGTCGAGATCAGTGCCAAGGCTGATCCCCCTGTATGCAAGATTCTGGACTACCAGAAGTTCGTCTATCAGCAGAAGAAGAAGGCCAAGGAAATGAAGGTCAATTCTGCCAAGATAGTCATCAAGGAGATTCGCTTCGGCCCCAATACCGATGAGCACGACTTCCAGTTCAAGCTCAAGCACGCCCAGGAGTTCCTGCAGGAAGGCTCGAAGGTCAAGGCCTCGATCTTCTTTCGCGGACGCTCGATTATGTTCAAGGACCAGGGTGAGAAACAGCTTCTGCGTTTTGCAGTTGAACTCGAGGCCTACGGACGTGCAGAGGCAATGCCTGTGCTGGAAGGCAAGAGGATGATTATGATGATTGCCCCGCTTAAGAAGAAATGACCCGTCGCTATGACGGTTGAATATTATTAACTTTATCAACAACAAACAAATGGCAAAGCTCAAGACCAACTCCGGTGCCAAAAAGCGTTTCGCGCTTACCGGAACGGGAAAAATCAAGAGGAAGCACGCTTACCACAGCCACATCCTCACCAAGAAGACCAAGAAGCAGAAGAGGAATCTCGACCATTTCGCTATCGTCGAAAAGGTTGACGTGAACCGCATCAAAGAGCTTCTTGCAATTTAATCCAATCATTGTTTAACTTGGATGTTCAGTTCGAAGAACCTTGACAGAAAAGGTCACTGACTCCAGAAAATCGTACAATTATGCCAAGATCAGTCAATTCAGTTGCTTCAAGGGCACGCCGCAAGAAGATTCTCAAGAGAACCCGCGGTAACTTCCTTTCCAGAAAGAACGTCTGGACCGTAGCAAAGAACACTTACGAGAAAGGTCTCACCTACGCATACCGCGACCGTAGGGCCAAGAAGCGCAACTTCCGCGCCCTGTGGATTCAGCGTATCAATGCTGCTGCACGTCAGTACGGCATGACATACTCCCAGTTTATGGGCAGGCTTGCAAAGGAGAACATCGGTCTCAACCGCAAGGTGCTTGCAGACCTCGCTATGAATAACCCTCAGGCATTTGAGGCCATCATCAATTCTGTAAAGTAGTTTTGCCTGATGAACTGGAGGGATATCACTGCGAACCGCTGGGTGAAGTTCATTTTCTGGGCTTTGCTCTATGTTTTGTGGGTGATATGGCTCGGTAACTTCTGGTGGCTCATCGGACTTGGTGTCATCTTCGACATCTTCATCACCCGCAAGGTCCACTGGAATTTCTGGAAGAAGCGTTACAAGGAAGGCGAGAAACACAGCGCCGCAAACGACTGGCTCGATGCCATCATCTTTGCAGTTATTGTGGTGACCTTCATCAACATCTTCTTCTTTCAGGCCTTCAAAATCCCTTCATCATCGATGGAGAGCACTCTTTATACCGGAGATCACCTCTTCGTCAGCAAGTTGACATACGGGCCCAAAATCCCCGAGACGCCCCTGACCATCCCCTTTACCCATAACAACATCTTCGGCAAGGAATCCTACTCGACCCTTGTCAAGAGAGACTACCGCAGACTTGCGGGGCTCAGAAAGGTACAGCGCGGAGATTGTGTCGTTTTCTGCTTTCCCAACGGAGATACAGTCCTCAGGAAAGCCCCTACGGAAGACTATCACTATCTGGTCAGAACTCTCGGCGAAAAGACAGTTCAAGAGCATTGGGGACCCATTGTGGTCCGCCCTTCAGACAAGAAGGACCATTATGTCAAGAGGTGTGTAGGTCTCCCGGGAGATACGCTCAGCGTCAGGGATGGTCTTGTGTGGATCGGCTCCTCTCAGCAGGAAGTTTTCCCCGGAGTTCAGCTTTCGTACGAAGTGAAGACCAAGGGACAGCGAATCAACAGGGCCACACTCCTCAAACTGGGGCTCAACCTAAACGAACTGTACTACGAGCCGGCCCTGCCTGGCTATCCAATGATGCCCCTTACGGCAGAGATGCTCGAGAAGGTCAAGGCTCTTCCAGCGGTCGAAAGCGTGACTGCGAACTTGGACAACTATCCTCCGGATTATCCGGATTCGTATCTGTCCATCTTCCCTTTCACCGAAGATTCAGGTTGGACCCGCGACAATTTTGGTCCCCTGTGGATTCCGGCTAAGGGAGCTACTGTTCCGCTCAACTCTGAAAACCTTCCACTGTATAGGAGGATAATTGCGGACTACGAGCACAACAGACTCGAACTTGACCCGGACGGAAGCATAAGGATCAACGGTCAGATTGCCCACAGCTACACTTTCAAGCAGGATTACTATTTTATGATGGGAGACAACAGGCACAATTCCCTCGATTCGAGATATTGGGGGTTCGTTCCTGAAGACCACATAGTCGGAAGGCCTGTGGTTATTTGGCTCTCTACCGTGAACGGGGAGAAGTTCCCCAAGAATATCAGGTGGCGCAGATTCCTTAAGTTCGTGTAGAATTTGGAATTACGGATTTTTGTACCGAAATTTGTGCCCCCTTGTGAAGAATAAAATCAAAAAGAGTTAATACTATGGCAAAGGTTTGTGAAATAACCGGAAGGAAGAGAATGAAAGGCAACAATGTTGCCCATTCCAAGCTGCGCACCAAGCGCGACTTCTCCCTCAACCTCAAGAACAAAAAGTTCTGGAGCGAGGAGGAGCAGAGGTTCATCACCCTCAAGGTCTCTTGCAAGGGTATGAGAATCATCAAGAAGAATGGTCTGGATGCCACGCTCCGCGAGGCCCGGAAGAAAGGATTAGTTAACCTTGTTTAATTTTTAGAGCTATGGCAAAGAAAGCAAAAGGAAACAGGGTGCAGGTCATCCTTGAGTGCACAGAGCAGAAGGAGAGCGGCGTACCCGGAATGTCCAGGTACATCACTACCAAGAACAAGAAGAATACCCCGGAACGTCTTGAGAGGAAGAAATACAATCCCTTCCTGAAGAAGGTTACCGTGCATCGTGAAATCAAATAATCAGAGGAGATTAGATTATGGCAAAGAAAGCCGTTGCAACATTCGCAGCCAAGGCCGCTACCAAGAGTATGGTCAAGTGCATCCGTATGGATAAATCCCCCAAGACCGGTGCATATGTATTCACAGAGCACCTCGTCGAGGCTGACAAGGCAAAGGACTACTTCGCAAAGAAGTAACAATCTTTACTTGAGATAGTTTTTTAGGAGGGTGACCCAAAAGTCAAATGACTTTGAGGTCATCTTCTTTTTTTGTGCACAGTCAAGCTCCTGATTTTTTGTGCTCTTGTCCTTCAAAATGAGTATATTTGCAAACTATGGGTATTTTTGACAAAGGTTTACAGAAAACTAAGCAGAGTTTCTTTCAGAAGCTCTCCAGAGCCGTAGTCGGAAAGTCCCGTGTGGACGACGACACCCTCGATGCCATGGAACAGGCTTTGATTGAGTCCGACATGGGTGTTGATACTACCCTTAAAGTCATCGATGCTCTTCAGGACAGGGTCGCTAAGGACAAGTATATGTCGTTTGACGAACTTGTGGGCATGCTTCGCGAGGAGATCGCTCTGCTGATGAGCCATCAGGGCAGTGCCACCCCCTCACCTGTCAGCCCTGAAGCTGCAGCGTCTGTGCCTTATGTGATTCTGGTTGTGGGCGTTAACGGGGTCGGGAAGACTACCACCATTGGCAAGCTCGCATCACGCTTCGCATCGCAGGGCAAGAAGGTCATCCTCGGCGCCGCCGATACTTTCCGTGCAGCGGCCGTTGACCAGCTGTCGATATGGGCCGAAAGGGCAGGGGTTGACATCGTCCGTCAGCAGATGGGATCTGACCCGGCCTCGGTAGCGTATGACAGTGTCAAGGCGGCAGTGGCAAGGGGCGCGGACGTCGTCCTCATCGATACGGCTGGTCGTCTGCACAACCGCATCGACCTGATGAATGAACTCACCAAAATCAGAGGGGTCATTTCCAAGGTCATTCCCGATGCTCCGCACGAGGTTCTTCTCGTTTTGGATGCCTCCACTGGTCAGAATGCCTTTGCGCAGGCTGAGGAGTTTGCCCGAGCTACAAAAATTACATCCCTTGCCGTTACAAAGCTGGACGGTACAGCAAAGGGGGGAGTGGTCGTAGGACTTGCCGACCGCTTCAATGTTCCTGTCAGATACCTTGGAGTCGGAGAGGGTATCGATGACCTGAAGGACTTTGACCTTCAGGAGTTTGTCTCTGCATTGTTTAATCCCGAAGATTTGAAATAGAAAGATATGAAGATTTCGTACAACTGGCTTAAGGACTATCTTAAGTGCGACTTGGATCCGGCAAGCATAGCCGATGCAATGACCGCCATAGGTATTGAAGTGGATGGCGTTGAAGAAGAGGAAGTCATAGAAGGTGGCTTGAAGGGAGTAGTGGTTGCCCACGTTCTCGAGTGCGCCTCTCATCCCGATTCGGACCATCTCCATATCACAAGCGTTGATGCCGGTCTGGGCGAGCCGCTTCAGGTAGTTTGCGGCGCCCCGAACGTTGCCGCCGGACAGAAGGTTCTGCTCGCCACGGTGGGCGCGGTACTGCCCGGAGATTTCAAGATCAAGAAGTCAAAGATACGCGGAGTCGAGTCCTTCGGGATGATATGCGCCGAGGATGAACTCGGAATCGGGAACGACCATTCCGGAATCAAGGTCCTCCCTGACGATGCCCCGGTGGGCATGAGCGCCAAAGAATATCTTGGAATCGAGACCCAGGCAGTGATTGAGTATGAGATTACAGCCAACAGAGTTGATGCCGCCTCGCACTGGGGAGTGGCCCGCGACCTGTATGCATATCTGAAGTCAAGGGGGATTCCCTGCGAACTGTGCCGTCCGGGCGTGGATGACTTCCGCCCCGGGGAAGGTGAGTCCATCCCCGTAGAGGTTCTGGACTCCGACGGAGCACCTTGCTACACCGGCCTCACCATTGAGGGGGTAAAGGTAGGACCTTCGCCCGAATGGCTCCAGAAGAAGCTGCTTTCCATAGGCTCACGGCCCATAAACAACATCGTCGATATCTCCAACTTCGTGCTTTTCGAACTCGGTCAGCCTCTGCATACATTTGATGCAGACGCAATCATCGGAGGCAAGGTTGTCGTTCGCCGAGCCGCACAGGACGAGCATATCAAGACCCTCGACGAGATTGACCGCAAGCTTTCGTCCTCGGATATGGTCATAGCCAATGCCGAGGGACCAATGTGCATAGCCGGAGTATTTGGCGGAATCGACAGTTCGGTAACTGAGAAATCGACTTCAATCTTCCTCGAGAGCGCGTACTTCGACCCTGGCTCCATCCGCAAGACGGCAAGGTCGCAGGGCCTGCAGACCGATGCGTCTTTCCGCTATGAGAGAGGCGCTGACCCTTTGATTCCTGAGTATGCCCTAAAGAGAGCGGCACTCCTGATACTCGAATGTGCAGGAGGGCATATCGTAGGCGATATACGCAAGGTATGCCCCAAGCCCTTCGAGAAGAACATAATAGATTTGGACTATGACCGTATCGAGGCATTTGTTGGCCAGAAGATAGGAGCCGCTGCAATCGACACCATACTCGAGTCACTCGGATACGAATTCCTTGCCTGCGAGGGCAACTGCCGCAAGGTGGCCGCCCCCAGCTATATGGTGGATGTAACCAGGGAGTGCGACGTGGTCGAAGAGATACTCCGCATATACGGCTTCGACAACATTGCCCTTCCCAAGCACATGAAGATGTCGGTCAACGCCACCCCCTGTCCTGAGCCTGAGGCCATACGCAACCACATAGGCAACTTCCTTGCGGCGAACGGTTTCTCGGAGATAATGAACAACTCCCTTACCAAGGGAGATTACTACACTTCTCTGAAGACTTTCCCCGCGGAAAGGAGTGTTAAGATTGTGAACCCCTTGAGTTCGGACCTGAATGTGCTTCGCCAGACCCTCATTCTAGGTGGACTTGAAGTGGTTGCCTATAACCTCAACCGCCAGATCAGCAACATACGCACATTTGAGTACGGCTCTGTTTACAGCCTCATTCCCGGTAAGGATTCCACTATACTCGATGCATATGAAGAGCATCCCTGCTATGCTCTGATTATGACCGGAAACCCGGACAAGAGCTGGAACTCTCCTTCGGGCAAGACGGGATTCTTTACCTTGAAGGGTTATGTTGAGCTGCTTCTGAAGCGCTACGGGGCCGACCTATACCAGATGTGGACCGATGCCGCCCCTTCGGATATCTTCTCCGAGGGTGTCAGATACCTTCTCCCCGGAGGAAAGAAGCAGCTGGCAGTGATGGGAACCGTCAGCCCGGCCCTTTGCCGCAAGTTCGGAATCAGGCAGAGTGTCTTTGCCGCCGAGATAGACTGGAAGACCCTCTTCGAATTGGTGCGCCGCGACAAGGTGTCATTCACTGAGATGCCCCGCTTCCCCAGCGTCCGTCGTGACCTTGCCCTCCTGCTCGACGAGAAGGTGAGCTTCGCCGATCTGCGTGCAGAGGCCCTCAAGACAGGCAAGAAACTCGTCAGCTCAGTCACTCTGTTCGATGTATATCGTGGAGATAAGATACCCGAAGGCAAGAAACAGTATGCCCTTGGTTTCGTTATTCAGGACCGCGAAAAGACTCTTACCGATGCCGATGTCGAGAGAGTGATGGACAAACTCCTTAAGAGTTTCCAGACGAACTTTGGAGCTGTGCTCAGATAAGCCCCTATGACTCCCAGAAGCCTTCTTGCCTGCATCGTAGTGATGCTGTTTGCCGTATCCTGTTCCCGAAATGGCAGGGTCATCCCGCGCAATGTAATGGAGGACATCTACGAGGATATGTTTCTGGCTGACCAGTGGCTTAGCGACAATTATCAGGCAAGGAGAATGGCAGATACCACCTTCTTCTACGAGCCAATCTTCGAGAAGCACGGTTATACGTTCAAAGATTATGACAAGAGTGTTACACACTATCTGAAGGACCCCGAGAAATTTTCCAAGATGCTCAAGAATGTGTCCGTGAGACTCAAAAATCGTGGAACTGAACTTGAAAAGATAAAGGAGGCCATTGACAATTTCCGTCTTCCCGGAGGATATACCCCAAAAGAGTTCACCGCAGACAGCCTCTGCTGGGCTGATTCACTGGTGCTCTGGCTAGCGAAGGACTCCACGGAAGCAGTCCATTTGCCGGACTCCCTCCTCACTGCGCTTCCTGATACACTTGTCCACCCTATGGATACTATTTCAATACAATAATTTATGGATTATCTCAGCAAATACGGTTTCCAGCTGTCAGAAAAGGAGATGGCGGAACATCTGGAAAGGCTTGCCTCCAATATGGATGCGATGGCTACCGTTGATACATATAAGACGCTATTCTCGCTTATGGACTTGACCACCCTCAAGTCGTCTGACACGCCTGCAAGCGTGGCGAAACTTGTATCGAAGGTCAATTCCCTCGCCCGGGAGTATCCGTCATACCCTCTTCCCGCCTCGGTATGCGTGTACCCCAACTTCGCTTCCGTAGTGGTGAAGGAAAGAAGCAAGCCCGAACTCCACGCCACCGTCGTTGCCAGCTGTTTCCCCTCGACCCAGAGTTTTCCTGAGGTGAAGGAATTAGAGTGCAGGATGGCGGTGCGCTCCGGTGCCGATGAGGTGGATATCGTACTGCCTCTGGCCGAATTCCTCAGCGGGGATTACGAGTCTGCTGAGACTCAGCTCAGGATGATGATAGATGCGATGCGTTCGGAGGCTGCCTCCCTGTCGCGCAGTGTCATCGTGAAGGTTATCCTCGAAACTGGACTTCTCCAGACTCCGGAGAGCATTGCCACGGCTTCGTTTATGGCAATGGAGGCCGGTGCCGACTTTATCAAGACCTCGACAGGCAAGGTGGATGTCAATGCAACCCCTGGCTCTGCCTACATTATGTGCTCCTGCATACGCTCTTTCTATGAGAAGACGGGACGCAGGGTCGGGTTCAAGGCGGCAGGCGGGATTTCTACCTCAAAAGACGCACTCTGCTACTGGGCGATAGTGTCTGCAGTGCTTGGAAAAGAATGGCTCTGCAGAGAGCTTTTCCGTCTGGGCGTCAGCAGGTTAGGTAATTCTCTCATGAGTTCTATCGAAGGAAACGCCGTAGTTTTCTTCTAGTCATACAGCGCAGTTTTTCAGATAGCCGTTGAAACCCAGTTTCAACGGCTATTCCTTTTTATTTTTGCCCTGAACTCTTAAAGAAAAGGGCTATGAAAAGAAGAAATGTGTGTATGGTGACCCTTGCTGCATTGATGGTCGCAGTTTCGTGTTCTGTTGTGGATTTTTTTGAGAAGAGGTCGGAACCTGTAGATGTAGCCGGGGACCTGCCTCACGGAATGATTGTGCTGGGAGAACAGCTTGAAGACCCTTATTCTGTCGAGAACATAACGGCTGCCCTTCAGTCGCTGTATCCTACCAGGGCGAGGACGGATGTGCGTCCGACCGACCTGTATGTACGCTTCCGTCTTTATGAAGAGCAGGACTTTGACATTCTCGAAGAGGCCGGAGTGATGCTCCTGGACCATCCTTTAGATTACAGGATAGTCAGGGAAGGCGATTATTATCACGACCCCGAGATCCCCGAGGACGAGATTACCTGGCAGTATGCCGTGGTCCCTTCTGATTTTTCCTTCCCGGGAGAAATATACTATGAGGAACTCGATAAGTGCTTCATCTCTGAACACGAGCCTTCTACCCGCAGCGACGGGATAGACTGGGCGGCTGTCGAGAGGGAAGCCTACCGGCTTACAGGAAACCCAGTATGCGAAAGTGCGGTCAGGGCAGCTTCCTACGATGCCACAAGCCCCAAGGGGAGAATCGCAATCGTTGACCGTCAGCTTTCCGACGAGGCTACGGGGGTGAAAGGGGTAAAGGTAGTTGCCAACTCCTTTGTCAAGTTCGGGGTGGCTTACACCGATGAAAACGGATACTATCAGATGGAGAAGAAGTTTACTTCGGACGTGCGCTACAGGATAGTGTTCAAGAATCGCAAGGGCTTCAGTCTCGGAATGAATCTGCTTCTTGTTCCTGCGTCCTCCTCTACTCTCGGAAAGTCCTCTCCCGAGGGAGTCAGCATCACCGTGACCGAGAATTCGGAACGAAAGCTTTTCTGCCGCTGCGTCGTGAATAATGCCGTCAGGGACTACTATGACAACTGCACTTCGGGCACTATAACTATGAGCACACCACCCTCGAACCTTACTGTGTGGCTGTTTCAGAAAATGGGTTCCAGCAGTGCGATAATGCTCCAGCAGGGGGTGTTCATAGACGGGAGCAAACTGGGGGAGTATCTGGGTGTCTTTGCCCCTCTTGTAAAGATGTTTCTTCCTGATATCACAATAGGTCTCGAAGGAAAGAACGACTACTCTTCAATCTATGCCTCTGCCCTGCACGAATGTGCCCACGCCAGCCACTTTGTCCAGGCCGGGCAGAAGTACTGGGAGAAGTACATCAACTTTGTGCTTACTTCATATCTGACTTCGGGAGGTATGACCTACGGGGTTGGGACTGAAAAGAATCACGGCTACTGCGAGGTTGGGGAGATGTGGGCATACTATGTCCAGAGCATACTCTACCGAGAGCGGTACGGCTCTTCAGACAAGATGTTCGGAACCCAGTTCTGGTTCTCTCCGCAAATACTTATGTACTTGGATGACAGAGGAATTGACAGGTATAAGATTTTCCCTGCCCTGTCGTCGGACATCACAGACAAGGATATGCTCAAGCAGAAGCTTATCAGCATGTATCCCCAGAGCCGGAGCATAATCACCAAGGCTTTCCTGAGATATCTTTAAGTTATGAAAAGACCGATTGCAACTCTGGCTCTCGCCCTTTTGCTTGGAGGAGTCGTCTCTCTGAGGGGGCAGAACTGCTCCCTGTCATCCAATATCTGCGATGTGGCTGATTTCGGCACCCTGGGCCTTGAGGCTTCGCTCGGCCTGAACAGACACTTCAGCGTGTCAGCAGGCCTCAAGTATAATCCCTTTACCTATTCCGACGCTTCGGGAGGGAGCATGCAGAACCGCCAGAGAGTGTTTTCGCTCGGTACGCGTTTCTGGCCCTGGCATCTGTGGTCGGGATGGTGGCTGTCCGCAAAGGCCCAGTACCAGGAATTCAACAGGGGAGGGATAGAGTCTCCCCTTACAAGCGAGGGCGACAGATATGGCGCGGGGATAGGAGCCGGCTACTCTTTTATGCTCTCCGACCACCTCAATCTGGACATAGGTCTGGGGGCCTGGGGAGGGTATGCGAAGCTTGTGTCGTATGAGTGCCCCACTTGTGGAAGGATAGTCAGTACATCCGATAGATTTTTTGTACTTCCGAACGATTTATTGCTGTCGATATCCTATATTTTCTGAAAAATTTGTATATTTGCAATCCACTTTGCGCGGGTGGCGAAATGGTAGACGCGCTAGTTTCAGGAGCTAGTGGGGTAAAACCTGTGTGAGTTCGAGTCTCATCTCGCGCACCAATAGCCGGCAGCCGGAAGACTGCCGGCTATTGTTTGGAAGCCAGAAGACTGCCGGAAAGAGTTAAAAAGGCCGGCTTAGTTGTAGCTATAATATGCAGGAAATCAGAAACATCGCTCTGATCGCCCATGTCGATCACGGCAAAACGACGATGGTCGACAGGATCATCTATCAGGCCAACCTTGTACGTCAGCCTGAGAATCTGGGTCAGCTCATACTCGACAACAACGACCTGGAGCGCGAAAGAGGAATCACCATTCTGGCAAAGAATGTCTCCGTTACCTACAAAGGGGTAAAAATCAACATTATCGATACTCCTGGCCATAGCGATTTTGGCGGTGAGGTCGAAAGAGTCCTGAATATGGCTGACGGCGTACTTCTTCTGGTCGATGCATTTGAAGGTTGTATGCCTCAGACCCGTTTTGTATTGCAGAAGGCACTGCAGATGGGCAAGAAACCCATCGTGGTCGTGAACAAGGTGGATAAGCCCAACTGCCGTCCCGACGAGGTGCAGGAAGAGGTCTTCGACCTTATGTTCAATCTGGATGCCACTGAGGAACAGCTAGACTTCAAGACCGTTTTCGGTTCGGCAAAGCAGGGCTGGATGTCCTCTGACTGGAAGACCCCTACAGGCGATATCACTTATCTTCTGGATACGATTCTCGAGGAGATACCTGCCCCCGAGATTGTCGAGGGAACTCCCCAGATGCTCATCTCTTCGCTGGAGTATTCGCCTTACGTTGGAAGGATTGCCGTAGGGAAGGTGACCCGGGGCAGCCTCTCGACAGGACAGCAGGTCAGCCTCTGCAAACGCTACGATGTCATTCAGAAGTCCAAGATCAAGCAGCTGATGGCATTCGAAGGGCTTGGCAAGGTTAATGTCGAGAGCGTCCAGTGCGGTGACATATGCGCCGTGGTCGGCATCGAAGGCTTTGAAATCGGTGATACTATTGCAGATTTCGAGAATCCCGAGGCCCTGCCTCCCATCTCGATAGATGAGCCTACGATGAGTATGCTCTTTATGATCAACAACTCCCCCTTCTTCGGAAAAGACGGCAAGTACGTGACTTCGCGTCATATCAAGGAGCGTCTCGAAAAGGAACTTGAGAAGAACCTCGCCCTCAAGGTCAAGCCCGGGCTTACTGCCGATTCTTTCGTGGTATATGGCCGTGGAGTGCTGCATCTTTCGGTTCTCATCGAGACTATGCGCCGTGAGGGCTTCGAACTGCAGGTAGGCCAGCCCAAGGTTCTGGACAAGACCATAGGCGGGCAGAGGTGCGAACCTATCGAGGAACTCTCGATAGAGGTCCCCGAAGAGTTTGTGGGAGCGGCGATTGAGATTGCCACCCGCCGCAAGGGAGCTCTCGTTCGTATGGAACCCCGTACCGACAGGACCCTGCTTGAGTTTGAGATTCCTACCCGCGGGCTGATCGGCTTGCGCAGCAACATGCTTACCGCAACCCAGGGAGAGGCTATAGTTGCCCACCGCTTCAAGGAGTATCAGCCCTACAAGGGTGAGATTGACGGTCGAAACAACGGCTCTCTCGTATCTCTGGAGACGGGGCAGGCCATTGCCTATTCGATGAACAAGCTTCTCGACAGGGGTCGATTCTTCGTAGAGCCCGGCGAGGAAATCTATGCTGGACAGGTGGTTGGAGAGCATACCCGCGAGAGAGACCTCAACATCAACATCTGCAAGACCAAGAAGTTGTCGAATGTGCGTGCCGCCGGTTCGGATGACAAGATAATCCTTCCGCCCGCCATCAAGTTTTCGCTCGAAGAGGCTCTTGAGTATGTGCAGGATGACGAGCTGGTGGAAGTGACTCCCCATCATATGAGAATTCGCAAAATATTGCTCGATCCTCTTGCCCGCAAAAGAAATAGCGACAACGAGGATTGATATTAAGAAAAAAATTGCTACCTTTGCAACCCTTTGTAATATCATTCAAAGGCCTTAAGGCTGGAGTCAATGAATTTCATTGGCACGCTGACGGTGAGTTCTTTGCATCATTCGGCAATCCCGACATCCGTGACGCAAATCTTGAGATAGAGGTCAAGGTCACGAATGAGGATTGGGAAATTGGAGCAGAAGTATGGATTCACGGCACTGTGACTGTGCTTTGCTGCAGATGTCTGGGAGATTTGGACCTGCCGGTGGATGTTTCTTTCGAGACTTCCGGGGTTCAGGATCTCAGTCAGGACATCTACGACGAAGTCTGTGTTTCGCTTCCAATGACCTGGGTACACGAGGATGGCGGATGTGATGAGGACACTGTACGTTATTTGAGCAAATGAAATATTAAAAGAATAAAATTATGGCACATCCTAAACACAAACTCTCAAAGCAGAGAAGAGACAAGAGGCGTACGCACGACCATGCACCCGTCCCTACACTTGCTACTTGCCCCAACTGCGGTGCAACTGTGATTTATCATCGCGTTTGCCCTGAGTGCGGCTTCTATCGCGGACGTCAGATCATTGAGAAGAGCGCCGAGTAGTTTGCGGCCTCTACCTTGAACAAGATAGCGCGGCTCCTTAGTTCAACGGATAGAACGGAGGTTTCCTAAACCTTAAATAGTGGTTCGATTCCACTAGGAGCTACATTTTGTCAGAATGGTGACTACAGTGCAAAGGCTGAGGCCACCATTCTTCTTTTTGTGTATTCCGTTCTATCGGGAATTTTTCGTAACTTGCACCGAATATGCGAATACTTGCGAAGATAGTGTCTGTACTGCTGCCGGCAATCGTGATTGTTGCGGCCTGCTCGCATCCGGTAAACACTGTGACACAGTTGCTTGGATCGGTTCCCTCCGATGCCTCGGCGGTATTCTGCTTCAACACTTGTGCCCAGGGAACAGCCCTGATGCTTGACTCTACCGATGTTCTTTGTCGATGCATACCCCAAAAGTATTCCCGCTCGCCGCTTGTACTCTCGTGGTGCTACAACGGAAACATAGTACCCCTGCTTGCCATTCAGACCCCTCCAGACAGCAGTTCTGCCTTGAAGGAGGCTCTCAGGGCTGCATCGTCACTTGGGGTTGAGGCAGCTTTCGTATCATCGCCCAAGGCCCTTCCGGGCAGAGGCGTTTTGCTGCTGAGCCGCTCTGAAAGTGTGGTCGAATCGTCCTGCAGGCATCTTCAGAGCGGAGCATCGGTTCTGGATGCTCCCGGATTCAGGGCTGCTCTCGACAAGGCTCCCGAAGCCGAGGCTCTCTTTTTCCTGAACAACAGGTCGGTTTCGAAGTGGCTCGACAGCCGTCCCCTCACAGGAGTATTCAGGCGTTCCGAACTTGTCTCCTTTATCCGCAGGACTGCAGAATGGTCAGTTCTGTATATGCCAGATATTCAAGACAGCGGCAACCTCTCGGCTGTCAGTTCGCAGGGACCTTCTGACTCCTGGTACTGCAATCTGCTCGAGTCGCAGAAGCCGGCACGAAGCCGGATGGCTGAGATACTTCCACCGGATGCTGATTTTGCAATGTCTCTTGTAATTGCCGATACCGATTCCTTCCGCGAGGCTTATATACGCTATCTCGACGCTTCTGTGAGGCTCAACCGATACAGGAACGCCTGCACCTCACTCTCGCGATGCTCCGGCATTCATCCTGAGAAATGGGAGAAAGACAATCAGGTCCGTGAGGTAGGGCTCTTGCACCGCGATGGCTCGTCTGTGCTGCTTGTCCGCCTTGCCAAGTCGGCAGGTCGGGACGGGGAACAACTCCGCGAGAATCCTTTCGGCGGTTTTCTTGCTGTCCTATATGGCGATGCTTTCCGTCTTGATGAAGAATCAGTAATGGCCTTCAAGGACCATTGGATGGTCGTAGGAAAGGCCGGGGACGTCGAGTCTTTACTCAAGTGCGGACCATCTCCTGAGGAAGAACTCTGGCCGTCGAAGCCCTGCCGCTTTGCCGCCATAAGCAGAATGGGAGACAGGAGTTTCCGCTTCTTTTTCGACTCCGACTGCTATCGTTTGCACGTGTATTAATTAACTTATATCAAATGAGTGATTTCAAATCAGTAAACAAGCTTTTTGAGAAAGCTTTCAGAGAAAACTGGGACCGTCCTGCCCTGTCGAACTATCAGGGAGTGACTCTCCACTACAGAGAAGTTGCGAGCCGCATTGAAAAACTTCACATCATGTTCGAGGAATGCGGGCTCCAGAAGGGTGACAAGGTTGCCCTCTGTTCGAGGAATCAGGCCAACTGGGCCATCTCCTTTCTGGCCGCAATGACTTATGGTGCTGTTCCCGTTCCCCTGCTGCACGAATTCAAGCCCAGCAATGTCCATCATCTTGTCAACCACTCTGAGGCAAGGATACTGTTTGTGGACGATGTGGTTTGGGAAGGCCTTGTCGAGAGCGAAATGCCTGATCTTGCAGCAATCATACAGGTCAATACCTTCAAGCTTCTTCTTGCAAGAGATTCGAAGATTACCCACGCAAGGGAGCATCTGAACGAGATGTTCGGAAAGAAGTATCCCGAGGCATTCACCCCCGAGGCCCTGAACTATTATGAGGACAGCGCCGACGAACTTGCCATCATCAACTATACATCCGGAACTTCCGGCTTCTCAAAGGGAGTGATGATTCCATACAGGGCCATCTATTCCAATATCGAGTTCGCCAGAAAGGTTCTTCCCAATCTGGATTCGACAAAGAGCATGGTCTCGATGCTGCCTTCGGCGCATATGTACGGTCTGATGTTCGAGGTTCTCTATGAACTGAGCGTCGGCGCCCACGTCCACTTCCTGTCCAGGGTCCCCAGCCCCAAGGTTATAATGCAGGCTCTGGCCGAGGTCAAGCCCTACGTGGTGATTGCCGTTCCCCTCGTAATCGAAAAGATTTACAAGAGCAAGGTAAAGCCCGTACTTGAGAAAGAGGGGATACGCTTCCTTATGAAACTTCCTGTACTCAATCAGATGGTAATGAACAAGATTCGCACCGAACTCGTGAACGCCTTCGGCGGTCAGTTCGAGGAGGTCATCATCGGAGGCGCCGCATTCAATCCCGAGGTTGAGGCTTTCTTCAAGAAAATCAACTTCCCCTTCACCGTCGGCTATGGAATGACCGAGTGCGCTCCCATCATCACCTATGACGACTGGAAGGAAGAGAAACTCTATTCCTGCGGAAAGGTGGCTCCGAACCTTGAGATTATGGTCGATTCCTCCCAGCCCGACAAGGTGCCCGGCGAGGTGCTTGTAAGGGGAGAGAATGTATTCCTCGGATACTACAAGAATCCCGAGGCGACCAGTTCGGCACTCACTCCCGACGGATGGTTCCACACCGGAGATATGGGAATCATCGATTCCGACGGCTGCCTGTTCCTTAAGGGCAGGTCGAAGTGCATGATTCTTGGTCCTTCGGGTCAGAATATCTATCCCGAGGAGCTCGAAGCCGTAATCAATACCTATTCTTACGTCGTTGAGTCGCTTGTGATTGAGAATGACGGAGGACTCACTGCCCTCATCTATCCCGACTACCGTCAGGGAGAGGCGGACGGAATGAATGCCGAGGCTCTCGAGGCCAAACTCAGGTCCTTCCTCCCCGATATCAATAAGAATCTTCCCAACTATGCCCATATCAAGAAGATTGAGTTTATGCCGGAAGACTTTGAACGTACTCCCAAGAAGAGTATCAAACGCTATCTTTATCAGCGCAACTAAGCCTATATGAACAAATTCGACGCCCGTTATCTTGAGATGGCCGCCATCTGGGCCAAGAACTCATACTGCAAGCGACGTCAGGTCGGTGCAATTCTCGTCAAGGACAGGATGATTATTTCCGACGGGTACAACGGTACTCCTTCGGGTTTTGAGAATGTCTGTGAAGACGAGAACGGTGTTACCAAGCCCTATGTCCTTCACGCTGAGGCGAATGCAATAACCAAGGTTGCCCAGTCCGGCAACAGCAGCGAAGGAGCGACCCTGTATGTTACGGCTTCGCCCTGCGTAGAGTGTGCAAAACTGATTATCCAGGCTGGCATCAAAAGGGTTGTATATAAAGATGAATACCGCCTGACCGACGGCGTGGATCTGTTGCGTATGGCCGGAATCGAGGTCGAGCAAGTCGAATCTGAACGATGAAGAAATACTATCCCCTCATAATTGCCCTGCTCGGTGTTGTCATCGGGTCTATGCTGACAATGACAGTCTCGGCAGTGCGTGAGCGCAAGGCTCACAGCGTGTCTTCAGCAAACTGGAGAAAACTCAATCTTGTACTTGAATATGTTGACGGCAACTATGTCGATACCATCAAGTATTCTGATGTGACCGAAGCAGCTCTCCAGAGCGCTTTGTCCAAGCTGGACCCCCATTCGGTGTATATGCCCCCCGTAGAGTTGGAGGAGGCCGAGACCGATCTGTCTGGGCAATTTGAGGGAATAGGTATTCAGTTCAACGTCCCCAATGATACTGCCATAGTTCTTGAGGTAATCCCCGGGGGACCTTCCGAAAAGATAGGACTCCAGCCGGGCGACCGCATACTCAAGGTCGATACAACGGCCATCGCGGGAGTGGGCTTCCCCCAGGACAGTATGGTCCGGAGGATGAAGGGTCCTGCAGGGACCAAGGTCCTCATTACAGTCGGCCGCGGCAAGGATGTGATTCCATTCGAGATTACCCGTGGGAAGATTCCCACTCACAGCGTCGATGCCGCCTTTATGGTAGCTGACAGTGTCGGATATGTGAGGGTGTCCAAGTTCTCGAGGACAACATTTGCCGAGTTCGTAAAGGCCGGAATTGGCCTCTCGAAGGAGGGTATGAGGGAGATGATAGTTGATTTGAGAGGGAATAGCGGAGGATTCTTCGACCAGGCTCTGAATATGAGCAACCTCTTCCTCGAAAAGGGCGACAAGATTGTTTATCTCGAAGGCCGGAAGCGTCCCCGCGAAGAATACACGGCCGACGGGAAAGGGATATTCCGTGACATTGACCTCAAAGTCCTTATCGACGACGGCTCTGCCTCGTCAAGCGAGATTTTCGCAGGGGCCATGCAGGATAATGACAGGGGAGTGGTGTTCGGCCGCCGTTCGTTCGGAAAGGGTCTGGTTCAGGAACCCTTGTATTTCTCCGACGGGAGCGGAGTCCGCATTACAGTGGCCCGCTTCTATACTCCTTCGGGACGCTGCATACAGAAGCCATATGCTGATGACTATGCCTACGACATACTCAAGCGTTATCGCGACGGTGAGATGGTAGAGGCCGACAGCATAAGGATAGACAAGTCGCACGAGTATCTCACCAAGGGAGGGCGTGTGGTTTACGGAGGCGGAGGTATAGTGCCGGATGTGTTCGTGCCGATAGACACTACCAAAGTGTCCGACTTTTATATAAATTGCAACCGCAAGGCTACCGCAATGCGCTTTGCTTCTGCCTGGTTTGACAAGCACAAGACAGAACTGCAGGCAATTGAGGACTATCCCTCGCTGCTTGCTTATCTTGATTCTGCAAATCTTGAGACGCACTTCCTGTCCTTTGCCCGCAGGGTGGACTCACTCGTGCCCAAGGCCTCGCAGTGGAAGACAGAGAGAGACTATATGATGACTTCGGTGAGGGCCCTGGTCGGACGTTATTCCAAACTTGGAGACAATGCCTTCTACCACCTCTATCTCTCGGTGGACAATGTATTCAAGAAGGCCATGGAATATTCTACTGGGCAATAAACTGGTAGATGATATAGCCTGTCTGCCTTTCCGGTGCGCTTGTGCTTGAGGAGAATCTTGACAGACGGGCCGCCCGGATTGCAAATGAGCGCAGACAGCCATCGGAAGAAGATTCGCTGTCGTCGATTTTTGCCCCTGAAACGCTGCCGTTTCGGCTTACGGTAATCAGAACCTTTACTTTTCCTGCTCCCATACATCTGTATGCGGGAATCGGAAGATGGCTGGCCTTTCGCCCCTCAAGTTCCCATTCCAGAACGCTCGGACCGCTATAGGGCTTGCTTTCTGAGCTTTTGGCCGCTGGAGTCTCCTTAGGGGCTGGAATGCTGTATTCATCTTCCTGCTGACCGGCTCCCCGGCGCAGGGCTTCCTGGAGTTCGCGGGCGTCGCGATAGAGTTTTTCGGTCTCTTCAGGTGAACTCCGGTCGTCTTTGAGCGACGAGCGGTCAACGGCGATATTAGCCACGGGGGCCGAGCCTGAGCTTGAAGCGAGCATCTCGTTCAGACGCTCGTTGATGGCTTTTTTGAGAGCAAGTTCCTTCTCGAGCTTTTCCATCTGTTCGGCCTTGCTGAAGTCGATGACAAAGCTCTCTTGCTGACGCAAAGCATTGCCGAGCTGTGACGCCATCAGGACAATCAGCACAACAAGGTGCAGGATTATCGTGACGTACAGCCCGGCTCTGTCTTCTTTGCGAAGCTTTTTCATCAAAGGTCGCGAAGAGATTTTTCGATTGTTGCAAGAATGACGTCAATAGCCACTTTGTTGTGCCCTCCCTGAGGAATGATTACATCGGCGTAGCGCTTGCTCGGCTCTATGAACTGCAGATACATAGGCTTAACTGTCCTGCTGTATCGCTCAATTACCCAGCTGACATCCTTGCCCCTTTCGGAAATGTCCCTTGCCATAACCCTCATCAGGCGGTCATCGTCGTCGGCATCGACAAATATCTTCAGGTCAAGCTGACGGCGGAGCTCTTCGCAGGTGAAGATGAGTATTCCTTCGATTATGATTACGTCTGCGGGTTCGACAAGAGTGGTTTCGGTCTTGGAGCGCGAACAGGAAATGAATGAATAGATTGGCTGTTGCACGCTGTGTCCTTTCTTCAATTCCTGCAGCTGGTGGCAGAGCAGCTCCCACTCAATGGCATCAGGGTGGTCGAAGTTGTGGTTTCGCTTTTCTTCGTCGCTCAGGTCGCTGGAGTCTTTATAGTAGCAGTCCTGTGGTATGACCACAACCTTCTGTTTAAGGCTTTCAGCAATTGCCTTTACGACCGTTGTCTTTCCGCTGCCGGATCCACCGGCTATTCCGATGACGAGCATAGAATTGAATGTCTAGTATTCTGCGTTCTTGGGAGTACGTGGGAAAGGAATGACGTCACGGATGTTCTGCATTCCGGTGATGAAGAGAAGAAGACGCTCGAATCCGAGTCCGAAACCGCTGTGAGGGCAGCTGCCGAAGCGGCGGGTATCGATGTACCATTCAAGGTTCTTGCGGCTCATCCCGAGTTCAGTTATGCGTGCCTCTAGCTTGCCGAGGTCTGACTCGCGCTCGCTGCCTCCGATAATCTCGCCAATCTTAGGGAAGAGTATGTCCATTGCGCGGACAGTCTTGCCGTCGGGGTCCTGCTTCATATAGAAGGCCTTGATTTCCTTGGGGTAGCCGGTGAGTATTACAGGCTTGCGGAAGTGCTGTTCAACCAGATACCTTTCGTGCTCGCTCTGCAGGTCCACGCCCCAGTAAACGGGATACTCGAACTGAACTCCGTTCTTTGCGGCTTCTTCGAGTATGCGTATTCCTTCGGTATATTCGAGCCTTACGAAGTCGGTCCCTACCACACCCTCGAGCCTTGAGATGAGTTCGGGGTCATAGCGGTCGTTGAGGAACTGGATATCGTCGCGACAATTCTCGAGAGCATATCTGACGAGATGCTTTATAAAGTCTTCGGCGAGGTCCATATTGTCGGTGATGTCATAGAACGCCATCTCGGGCTCAATCATCCAGAACTCGGCCAGATGGCGGGGAGTGTTGGAATTTTCTGCCCTGAAGGTTGGCCCGAAGGTGTAAATCTCACCCAGGGCAGTTGCTCCGAGCTCGCCTTCGAGCTGTCCGCTCACCGTGAGGCTGGTCTGCTTGCCGAAGAAGTCCTTGCTGTAGTCGGGCTCGCCCTTCTTGTTGCGGGGTACATTCCCGAGATCAAGGGTGGTCACCTGGAACATCTGGCCTGCGCCTTCACAGTCCGAGGCGGTGATAAGGGGAGTGTTGAGGTAAACGAAGCCCTTGTTGTGGAAGTACTCGTGTATTGCGTAAGCCATCTGGCTGCGCAGCCTGAGAACAGCCCCGAAAGTATTGGTACGAGGGCGCATATGAGCAACCGTGCGAAGGTACTCGAATGAAGTGTCCTTCTTTTGAAGAGGATATCTCACAGGGTCGCAGGTTCCGTATATCTCTATTTCTGAGGCCTTGATTTCTACAGCCTGCCCGCTGCCCGGCGACTCCACGAGTTCGCCTCTTACACCTATGCAGGCACCTGTGCTTATCTTTGACAGGATTTCCTCCATCCCGGAGGCACTCTTGTCGCATACTATCTGGATGTTCTTTATGGTAGAACCGTCGCTCAGTGCTATGAAGGCAACTTCCTTGTTGCCTCTCTTGGTCCGTACCCATCCTTTTGCAAGAACCTCTCTGCCGGGTTCAAAGTGGAGGAGGTCTTTGATCTTGCTTCGTTTTACTTCTTGCATCTTTTTGAGTTTGAATGCGTATCAATATAAAGGCGGTGCCAAAAAGATAATTTTTGGTCACCGCCTTCAAAACGTGCGGGGTGCTTGTCAGTTAGCGCCCTTTCTTGCCGAATACATTATCTTGAGTGCCGAGCAGCGCCTGAGCTCCTGCTTGACGTCTGTGATGATACCCATACGGACGTCCTGGTCTGCCCTGATGCTCACCGTCATAAACTGACGGTCGGCCTCACTCTTGGAGTCGCGCTCCGCGGCTATGAAGTCGCGGATGTCGTCGGTAGTCTTGAAGGAGTCGTTCAACTGGATACGAGCGTCGGTACCATACTGGGCCTGAAGGCTCTTGATAGGGGTTCCGATGTTGATGTATGAGTTGAGGTCCTTCCTTTCGAGTTTGACTACTTCCGATGCTTCCGGAATCTTTACCATGACCTTGTTCTCGGTCTCACGCATCTGCGTGGTAACCATAAAGAAGAACAGGAGCATAAATACGATATCGGACAGCGAGCTGCTGGTCATTGCCGGCACCTCTTTCTTGTTGTTGCTTCCACCGAATTTTGACATATTCTATCCTCCTGATTTTATCTTCTCCTGGCCACATCCTTAGGCTCGGCCTCGGAGATGAACTGAGGGATTGCATCTTTTGCTATCCTCTGCTGGTCTTCTTCGAGCTGGTCGAAACCCTTGCCCCAGTTCTTGCGGGCGAACTCGTCACGAAGTTCATTGATGGCCTTGACCAGTTCGTTCTGAACTGCTATGTAGGCCTGGTAACTTGTACCACGGTCGTTCTGGAGCGAAATGACGCCCTTCGAAACGCGGTAGTCACCAAATCCTTCGATGTTCTTGAGCTCCTTCTCCGGAAGGTTGGGGTCGTCGGCTGGATTGGTAAGGAATTCCTTAATCTTGTCCTTGAGTTGGCTTACATCTATGGGCTCGTTACCGGCAAGGAGTCTATCGGCGGAGTTGATCTTCACTACGATGATGTTACGCCTGTTGACTTTCTGATCTTCCACTTTCTGATTCTTGTCGGGCATAGGAGGCAGACGACGGCTGAGACCGGTCTGGCTTCCCATTGTCGTAGTCATCAGGAAGTAGCACAGGAGCAGGAACGCAATATCTGCGGTCGAGCTCGTGTTCATTGCTGGTACTTTCTTCTTTCCCATAGCTTATTTCCTGTTTGCTATAGCCATACGAATCTCACCCACAATGATTGCGACGATTGCACCACCACCGCAGAAGTATGTGAGGTTGAGAAGAGTGTCGGTTAATTTGAGAGTGGCCTGGGTGTCGAGACCTTCCCTGCCCACTGCCGGGTTGGCGGGAGCAAGCAGATAGGCCACGAGGCACAGTGCAGCTGCACCTACCAGGACGATTCCGAGTCTGAGCAGACTCTTGGGGTCGTTGACTGCGCTGACAATCAGTCCGATCACCACCCACGACACGACGGCGAGGCCAACCATAATATAAGCCCAGTTAAGGAATACATCGGTGGCAAAACCGTCATTCGCCTGGAAACCTACTACAGTTCCCCAGACGAGGATGGCGATGCTGATCACGATCAACGCAACCATACCCCATTTGAATATCTTGTTGAGTTTCATTGTCGTGTCAGAATAAGAAGACTTACTTCGCGTTGTACTTTGTAAGGATGTCGATCAGGGAGATGGAAGAATCTTCCATGTCAACGGTAATGGAATCGATCTTGGCCAGGATGTAGTTGTAGAACACCTGGAGAATCATAGCGACAATCAGACCGGCAACGGTGGTGATGAGAGCAACCTTCATACCTCCAGCAACAACGTTAGGTGAGATGTCACCTGCAGCCTGGATGGCGTCGAAGGCCTGAATCATACCGATAACGGTTCCAAGGAATCCGAGTGAAGGGGCGATTGCGATGAAGAGGCCGATCCAGCTCAGTCCGTTCTCCATTTCGCTCATCTGCACAGAACCGTAGGAGACGATGCTCTTCTCAACTACGTCAACGCCCTGGTCATAGCGGAGGAGACCCTGATAGAAGATGGATGCAACGGGACCACGTGTCTCGCGGCAGACCTTCTTTGCTTCCTCGATTCCGCCATCCTCAAGGGCCTTCTCGACTTTTTCGAGGAGCTTCTTGGTGTTGTATTTGGCGAAGGTGAGGGTGAGGATGCGCTCGATGCAAAGTGCAAGACCGATGATGAGGCAGATGATAATCAGGGACATAAAGCCTGCACCACCCTCGATGAACTTGGTCTTGAGAGCCTGGTTGAGGGGAACTTCAGGAGCGCCTGCCGTAAGGGCTGCGAGGTCGTTGGCGGGAGCTGCCACTACGGTTTCCTCAGCGGCGGGTGCCTGCTGGGCGTCCTGAGCGGCAGCAGTGTTTGCAGTGAAGACCATAAGGGTCATTGCTGCGAGAAGCATGAAGAACTTTTTCATAATTTGATGAGATATTATTAGTTAAATACTTTCAATACCTGAAAATCGCTGCAATTTAGCAAGAATTCTCTAAATAGGCAATATTATTTGGAGATTTCGCCTCTTAGGCTGACTCCCACAAGGGTTTTGATTTCTTCTGCGGGCAGACCTCTCCCCATAAGATGGAAGAGTTTGGACAAGGTGGCCTCGGTTGTCATGTCCGAGCCGCTTATTACGCCGCAGTCTGCGAGAGCCTTCCCTGTGGCGTATAGAGTCATATCCACCTCGCCGGCAAGACACTGGGTTACATTCACCAGAATCTTTCCGGCATCGGAGGCTTCGCGCAAGATATCGGTGAACCAGGGCTTGGAGATTGCGTTCCCCGAGCCGTAGGTCTCGAGAATCACAGCCCTGATTCCGGGGTCGCAGATGACGTGCCTCGCTATCTGGGGGGTGAGCCCTGGATGAAGCTTGAGCACGGAGACGCGGGTGTCGAGCCCGGTATGGATGCGCAGATCAGAGTCATTGCCGGTGAATTTTCTTATCACGCTCCGATTGTAGCGTATGCTGATTCCCGCTTCGGCAAGCGGAGGACAGTTCGGCGACGCGAATGCCCCGAAAGCGGTAGCATTGACCTTGGTTGCCCTGTTTCCACGCATCAGGGTGTCGTTGAAAAAGATGCATACTTCGGGAACGGTTGCGTGTCCGTCGGCATCCCTCGAAGCGGCAATTTCGACTGAGGAAATCAGGTTCTCCCTGCCGTCGGTGCGGGGACGTCCTATGGGCAGCTGGCTCCCGGTGAAGATTACGGGCTTGCCCAGCCCTTCGAGCATAAAACTCAGTGCAGAGGCCGAGTAGGCCATTGTGTCGGTGCCGTGCAGAATCACAAAACCGT
This sequence comes from Bacteroidales bacterium, assembly GCA_029009115.1. Classification (GTDB taxonomy): domain Bacteria; phylum Bacteroidota; class Bacteroidia; order Bacteroidales; family UBA932; genus Cryptobacteroides. Next base: position 29,467 of record JAQXJU010000074.1, read on the forward strand.
CATATTCGTCATAGCGTTCGCTGATTAGCCGTGCAAGTCTCTGCCACAGCGAGGGTTCCACGTCGGAAGAATCTATGAGGGGGTCGAAGGTTTCGGAATCGATGCGCATCGCGAACTTCCCCAGTTCGGGGGCTTCGCTCATAATCTGGGAGAAATCGAATGGCCTCAGGGTCTGGCTGGCCGGGTCTTCCTTCATCCCTATAGTGCCCCCCGTGTAAATAAGAAGTATGGATGATTTTCCGTTCATGCCCATCTTTCAGAGATTAAACAATGCTTTTGCGTTGGAAGTTGTCACCCTGGCCACTTCCTCGATGCTTGTTCCCTTGACCGATGCAAGGAATCCGGCTATCAAGGGAATCATCGACGGTTCGTTCCTCTGGCCTCTGTGCGGGGTGGGTGCCAGATAGGGGGCATCGGTCTCGAGCAGAATTCTCTCGAGGGGTATGTCCCTGACAACCCGGGCAATGGATGCGTTCTTGAAGGTCAGCACCCCTCCGATTCCGACATACCAGTCGCCATAAGCCTCAAGCCGGCGGAAGGTCTCGATGCTTCCGCTGAACGCGTGGAGATTGCCCCTCAGCGGGAGTCCCTTGCAACTGTCCAAGACACGGAAGAAGTCGTCGGTTGCGTCTCTGAGGTGGATGTTTACGGGGAGGCCCATAGAACAGGCTATCTCGAGTTGGACCTTGAAGGCATCCTGCTGCTGGGCCTTCCATTCGGTACCGTAGTGGTAATCGAGTCCGATTTCGCCTATCGCTACAATGTCGCTTCTGCTCTGCCATGGTCTGAGAGCATCTATCTCGTCCATCCAGTTGCTTCTGACCGAACCTGGGTAGAGACCCAGCATAGGGCGGAGATGCCCGCTGTGAGAGTCAACCAGAGCAAACATAGACTCTCTTTCGCTGCTGTCGATGTCGGCCTGGAGCATAATCCCTACGCCTGCATCGACAGCCCGCTGGATTGCATCCGCCGCATCGGAGGCGAAGGAGGCGTCATTGAAGTGACAATGGGTGTCAACGAATGTGTACATAAATGCAAAATTCGTATAAATACATTAAAAAACACGTAAATCTGCTCATCTTTTTTGAAGTCCGTGACAATTGACGCTCATTTGGATTAACTTGTGACAAGAATTCAGAGGCGATGGAAAAGAACAGACTTGAAAGAATCAGCGCCTGCACGCTGGGGCGAATCTTTGCTTATGAACCCAAGACGGCGCGGAGCATCATTGATGCCCTCGGTTCTGCGAGGGCGGTTTTTGAAATGGACAGGGAGAGCCTTCGCTGTCTCAGCGGGCCGTACAGCCGTCTGCCGGACCTTCTGACCGAGGATGCACAGGAAGAAAGCGAGCGCACGCTTGAACGCCTTCAGGCAAGGGGTTTCGATTTTGTCGGAATTACCGAAGACGGGTATCCGCCGCTTCTCAAAGAATGTGAAGATGCCCCTGCGGGGCTGTATGTGCGGGCTTCGAAGCCTCTTGGAGAGATTCTTGAGAAAAGGGCTCTGGTGTCGGTGGTCGGAACGAGGGATATCTCGGCATATGGCAGAGAGTGGTGCGAGAAGATAGTGAAGGCACTCGCGCGAACTTCATCGAAGCCTATGATTGTCAGTGGATTCGCCATAGGGGTGGATATCACGGCACAGCTTGCGGCAGTAGCTGCGGGCCTCGGAACCGTGGCAGTGCTGCCTACAGGAATCGAAGACGTGTATCCCAGAAGACATTCTGCTGTGGCAGAGAAAATTGCCTCCCGCGACGACTGTGCGCTCATTACCGATTTCCCGCCGGGTACCGTTCCGCAGCAGTTCCATTTCCTGAGGAGGAACCGCATCATCGCCGGAATGTCAAGGGGTACGATACTGATTGAGTCGAAGATCCGGGGCGGGGGAATGATGACTGCCCGGCTTGCCTCGGACTACGGACGTACGGTTCTGGCTCTTCCCGGCCGGATAGACGACCTCCGTTCTGAGGGCTGCAATGCCCTTATTCAGCAGAAAGTTGCAGAGCCCCTGACCGAACTCGGGCTGCTCTCGGAGCAGCTTTCGCTTGGAAGATGGGCCGGGAATCCTGCTTCTGACCTTGAAGGGGAAGTGCGCCGCTGCTTTGCCGCCACGGAGAACCCCCGCAGACTGGCCCTGATGCAGAAACTTGCCATTACGATAAGCCAGTCGAGGGGCATAAGCCTGGATGAACTGTCAGAGAGATTCGCCGAGGAGGGAGAACCCCTGACTGTTCCGATTTCTCTGCTTGAGGCAGAGGGCTTTGTGTCGGTGGATCTTGCCGGACGCTGCCGGATACTCAGATAATCAGCATAGCGTCGCCGTAGGGGCCGAAGCGGTAGCCTTCGCTTAGGGCAACTTCGTATGCATTCATCACGTTCTCGTATCCTCCGAATGCGGCTACGGTCATCAGCATAGTGGACTGGGGCATCTGGAAGTTCGAGACTATTGCGTCCGGAATCGAGAATTCGTAGGGAGGGAAGATGAACTTGTTGGTCCAGATATCATTGTCCTTAATCTCGTGATTGGTTGTCACATAGGTCTCGAGAGCCCGGATGACGGTGATTCCGACTGCTACCAGCTTGTGGCCAGAGCGCTTGGTGGCGTTGATTTCTGCCGCTGCCTCGGGGGTGATTATCATCCTCTCGCAGTCCATCCTGTGCTTGGAGAGGTCTTCGACATCTACGGTGCGGAAGTGCCCTATCCCCATATGAACGGTAATGAAAGTCTTTTCGATGTCCTTGAGAATCATTCTGTTGAACAGTTCTCTGCTGAAATGGAGCCCTGCTGCCGGGGCCGATACTGCGCCCTCGTTTCTGGCAAAGATGGTCTGGAAGTTCTCGGCATCCTCGGGGGTGACCTTCTCCTTGACCCAGGTGGGTACGGGCGGCTCGCCGAGGGCGAAGAGAGCCTCTTTGAATTCTTCGTACGGTCCGTCGTAAAGGAAGCGCAGGGTGCGTCCCCTCGAGGTGGTGTTGTCGATGACCTCAGCCACCATACTTTCGTCTTCGCCGAAATAAAGCTTGTTGCCTATACGTATCTTCCTGGCAGGATCGACAATGACATCCCAGAGCCTCTGCTCCTTAGCGAGCTCGCGCAGAAGGAAGACGGTGATTTCTGCCCCGGTCTTCTCCTTCTTGCCGTAGAGGCGTGCAGGGAATACCTTTGTGTCGTTCAGGACAAACCTGTCGCCCTTGCCGAAGTAGTCGATGATTTCCTTGAATATCCTGTGCTCAATCTTGCCGCTGTCTTTGTGAAGAACCATAAGGCGGCATTCGTCGCGCCAGCGGGTGGGTTCTGATGCAATCTGTTCCTGCTTGAGGTCGAAGTTGAATTGTGAGAGTTTCATTTTTATCCGTATAGCGATACTTTATATATACGGATGAATTTCCTGAAAAGTTTCACTGAAACTCTGCGTTTCAACGCATCCTGATACTTTCGGCGGGATCGACCCTCGAAATGAACAGGCAGGGCAGTGTCAGCAGAGCCATAATGACGAGCCAGACAGCCATATCCGCAAGCAGTATTGCCGGAAGATTTACGCTCACAGGCACAAACGATACAAAGTAGTTTACAGGATTCAGGCGTATCAGATGAGTGCTTCCCTGGATGAGGCAGAACATCAGGGCAGCCGCGTTGCCTATGGCCATTCCCTTGAGGACACAGCGAGATGATACCCTCAGGAATACCGATGAGATTCCTCTGTCGGTCATCCCCATTGCCTTGAGGGTTCCTATGGTGGAGATGTGCCTGAGGAGCAGTATCAGAAGGCTCGAAATCATATTTACTCCCGCCACGAGAGTCATCAGAAGTATGAGTACGAGGACATTGGTGTCGATGAGTTGCAGCCAGTCGTACACCTGGGGATACTTGCGTATTGATGAACTTGCCACCAGAACAGGGTCTTCAGTTTTGGCGGAGAGGCAGGCAATGGAGCCAATCTCACCTTCCTTGAGGAGCATCATATCCCTTGTCCTGAATCGGTCGTTCAGGGTAATCTCTATTGCCGAGACCTCGTTCTCCTCCCAGCCATTCACTCTGCGAAGATCCGAGATGGGAACGGTAACGACGAGCCTGTCGTCGGCTTCGACCATAGGGTTCTCTATGCCTTGCACAGTGAACCTTCGGGCCTTGACCTTTTCTGAGACGAAATAGGCCGTGATTCTGTCGCCCTCCTCAATGGCAAGCATATCGGCGAGCCGGCGGGGAATCACCGCTGTGGAACTCAGGCTGTCGGGGGCGCTTATGCCCTTGAACAGAACTCCCTGGATGCCGTCTCCCCACTTGACTATCCCGGCCCTGTAGATGACAGGGGCCATTCTTTCGACCCCTTCAACTGCCCCAATGAGCGGCAGGTAGCTGGGCGAACCGCTTACGGGAGCCTTGTCGGAATAGTAGTCGGGCTGTTCGCCTGTGAGCTGGATATCTCCCATTACCGAAGCCAGGCCGATCCGAATCTCCTTGCGGAATCCCGATGATACGCAAACGGCAATAATCATCACGATGAACGACACGGCGGTTGATACCGTCGCGGCCTTGCCTTGGAAGCGGAGTCCTGAGGCTATGAACCCGGGAGCCGGCTGCATCTGCTATTTCTTTCGCGACTTGAGGCTTTCGAGACGAAGTTCTGCTGCCTTTTTCTCCTTTTCGTCAGTACTGACTGATATCAGTTTCGGGAGAAACTTTTTCTCAAGCTTTGTATCCTTGCCGCTGCGGGCAATTATTATGGTGTTCTTGATGGCTATATAGTCGTCGGGTGCAATCTTGAGAACCTTCTTGTAGTACTTCAGTGCCTGTTTGGAGTCTTTTGCCACAACCAGTTGCCAGGTGCCGAGGTTGTCAAGGAACATTGTTTCCTTTGGCCAGTACGACACCATCTTTTCAGAAATGGTCTTGAATGCCTCGTACGACCTTGGACTTCCTATAACGTAAAAGGTATAACAATACTCCTGTATGGCATCCTTGAATACCTTGTCTGAGGCTTCCTTGCCGTCGTAGGTCCATTTCACAGAGGCGGAGGCGTGGTAGTCGATGAGGGTCCGAATGGCTTCGCAGGCCAGGTCGGGGCTTTCCTTCTCGTATGCAGTAAGTGAAGAAATCTTGTCGAAGCGATATCTGAGTTCGTCGGGCCTGAGGCGTATGGCCTTGTCAATATACCTGCTTGCCTGCTTGAAAAAGTCGGGATCGAACTCGGTGTCCTCGAAATAGTTTTTCTTCCCTGTTGCGGATGTGCTGTCCTTGAGGCTGAGCACGGGTTCCTGACCCATATATTTCTCGCGCTCAAGGGGAATGATGACGCTTTTCTGTGATTTGGCAAAGCACCAGCTGAAGCGGGCCTCGAGAAGTTCGGGGTCGTCGGGCTTTTCCTCTTCCCAGCGGTCGAGTATGGTCTCAACCCCTACTCCTGTGATTCCCACAGCCTTGACCTGCCTTTCGAAGCGGGCTTTGTGGTCCGTGGTCTGGGCGTAAAGGGCACCGGCGCCAAGAAGAAGGAGTGTAAGAAGGGTTGTTGCAAGCTTTTTGTTCATATGTTTCGGGGTATGTCCATCAATATTCTTCGGGATGAGGGGTAGAGGTTGTTGCAGCGCTTTCCGAGGTTCTTCACAAAGCCGAGAGGAAGTCCGTCGTAGCAGAGTGTCAGATATCCCAATGGGGCATCTGGCAGGCTTAGGGCGTCTCTGTGCAGGAATTCGAGGGCGGTTCTGCGGTCAAGTTCCAGTTCGGGATATGTCCCTCGCCTGAAGTTGAGGCTGAGCGCCCAGTCGGGGTTAGGGATGAAGTCACGGCCTTTCATTCCGCCCTCGGGGCAACCCGTACGGAGGGGATGCAGGGCCTGGAGTTCCTTCTGGAAGTCAGCCCTGGGTCTGAGCGGAGTCCCGTTTTTGCGAAGGATTCCGGCCCATTGACCTTCGCCCGGGACTTTTCCGGCCTCGAGAAGACTCCCGCAGCGCGTAAGTTGAATCCCGCTACCGGGGAATTCGTCTTCGGGAGGAATGGGCTCCGCTCCAAGTTCAGAGGCTGCCCAGAGGAGGTTGCAGTCATTCTCCTTCTCGTTGTAGGTGCAGGTCGAGTAAATCAGGAAGCCGCCGGGGGAGAGGGCCTCCCAGACATCGGCAAGGATGCGTTTCTGGCGGGCCGCACAGAGCTCGACAGTATCTTCGCTCCACTGCTCCAGAGCTTTGGGATCTTTGCGGAACATCCCTTCGCCGCTGCAGGGGACATCGGCTACAATTATGTCAAAGGCCCCTTTAAGCCTTGCAAATGCCGCCGGATCGACGCTTGTCACCGAAACGTTAGGGTCGCCCCAGACGGCAACATTGTCGCAGAGGATCCTTGCCCTGGCCTTCATCACTTCGTTCGATACGAGGCTCCAGCCCGAGTCTCCCCTCGAGAGGCGCATCGAGGCAGCAAGGTCGGTAGTCTTACCTCCGGGTGCGGCACAGAGGTCAAGTACCCGAAGCGGCCTTGCGGGATCGCAGGCAGAAAGAATCTTCCTGAAAAGATGCCCGGGGAACATCGCCGAGGAGTCCTGGACGTAGTATGCTCCCGCGTGAAAGAGGGGATCGAGGGTGAATGAAGGCCTGCCGGGAAGAATGCGCGCGAAAGGGTTCCAGGGCACCTGCTTGCCCGGGATGTCCCTCAGCTTGAATGGGTTGAGCCGTATGGATACAGGCAGTTCCTCCATTATTGTTTCGGAAAGCCTTCGGGCATACGCCCTTCGCTGACTGCGGCCAGACCGTCAACAATCTTGTCCAGTCCTTCCTTGATTTTGGGCCCGAGGAGGGTCTTCATCATAAAGTTGAGATCGGCTTCAACCTCTATGCTGAAGTCGGTCTTGTCAGCCGAATCGGCAGGGTCGAAATGAAGGGTGATATGAAAGCCGAAGGGCGCTTCCCAGTCTATGAGCTCGATTTTGGAGTATGGCTGGCGCGAACTGACCTTGACTCCCACATTGTAGTTCTGGACTGTAAGCGTAAGAGTGTCAAAGTCTGCTTTCACGGAGTCTTTCTTGTCTTCGGGAAGCATCTGGACAAAATTGCGGAGGTCGGCGAATGCCATATAAAGCTCGAACGGCGAACGTGACACCGTGGCGTGCTTGCTGTTGTAGGATGCTGCCATTATTTTGTATAATTTTGTGTTCCGGACACAAAGATAACAATTTTCAGATGCGTAAGATATATTTCGAAAAGCGTTGCATAGTCATCTGCTCTCCCTCGGACCAGGCTTTGTCGGATCCCAATGCCGTGGAGTTCCACGTAGGTGAAAGGCTCGACATACATACTCTCGTGCTGATGTTCGAGGCGTCGGAGTCGCTGTCGCGCATATTCATTCCCTGCGATGATACCGACTCAATGTACCGCAGGCTCTGTGCCGAGTTCAAGGAAGTGAATGCGGCCGGAGGGCTTGTGTCAAACCGAAGAGGCGACTATCTGCTGATACGCAGGGGCGGTCTTTGGGACCTTCCGAAGGGCCATCAGGAAGCGGATGAGGAAATATCGATTACCGCCCTTCGCGAAGTCAGGGAGGAAACCGGCGTTGAATTCCTTCAGCTCCGATCCCTGATCTGTGTCACGGACCACTGTTATCTGCGTGGCGGGATATGGCATCTGAAACACACCTGGTGGTATGATATGCTCTACACTGGCCCAGTTGACCTGGAACCGCAGAAAGAAGAGGATATCACAAAAGCAATATGGGTGGCACGCTCAAGCCTGCCACCCTATCTGACCAATACTTATCCTTCGATTCAGGAGGTCTTCCGCGAAGCGAAGGTTTAGAAGTACTCTTCTACGCTCTCTTTGAAGTCGTCGGCTGTAGGGGCCGGAACTTCTTCCCTGCGTCCGAAAGGTTTGCGGGGACCTCTGCGCTCGGGACGATCGCGGCGGTCACCATCGCGGCGCGGAGCTCTGTCGCCGTCGCGGCGGGGTCCTCTGTCGGAGGAATCCCTCCTGGGACCACGGTCGCCACGGTCTGAACGGGGCTTTCTCTCGGGCTCGACATAGCCTTCGGGCTTTTCGGTCAGGGCACGCATCGAAAGACGCATCTTGCCGGTCTTGGCATCAATCTCAAGAAGTTTGACATCGACCTCGTCGCCGACTTTGAGCACATCCTCGACCTTCTCGGTCTTGTTCCAGGCTATCTCACTGACGTGCAGCAGACCTTCCTTGCCGGGCAGAATCTCAATGAATGCACCGAACTCCAGGATGCTGACGACCTTTCCGTGATAGACTGTGCCGACCTCGGGAACGGCGCAGATACCCTTGATCCATTCGAGAGCTTTCTCCATAGAATCCTTGTCGGTGGAGAAGATGTCCACGACTCCCTCGGTCTTGCCGGTGGTGTCTCCTGCGATGGGCTTCTCGTCGATGGTAATGGTGGTGCCGGTCTCTTTCTGAATCTTCTGGATGACCTCGCCACCCTTTCCGATGACAGCGCCGATGAACTCTGCGGCGATGCGCAGCTCGACGACTCTGGGAACGAAGGGCTTGTAGTCTTCGCGGGGCTCGGAGATGGCTTTCATCATCTCACCCATTATGTGGAGGCGCCCCTGGCGTGCCTGCTCAAGAGCCTTCTCAAGAACGTCATAGCTGAGGCCGTCAACCTTGATGTCCATCTGGGTGGCGGTGATTCCGTCTTTTGTTCCGGTCACCTTGAAGTCCATATCTCCGAGGTGGTCCTCGTCACCGAGAATGTCGGTCAGAATTGCATAGCGGTCATTGGGACGCTCTGCGTCGGTGATGAGACCCATAGCGACACCGGCCACGGGCTTCTTGATCTTGACGCCGGCATCCATCAGGGCAAGGCATCCGCCGCATACGGAAGCCATTGAGGATGAGCCGTTCGACTCCAGAATGTCAGATACCACGCGTATGGCATAAGGATTTTCGGGAGCCATGGGGATAACGGGTTTCAGGGCCCTCATAGCGAGGTTCCCGTGTCCTATTTCGCGGCGTCCGACACCCCTCTGGGGCTTTGCCTCGCCTGTTGCGAAGGGAGGGAAGTTGTAGTGCAGAACGAACTGGTCTTCGCCAGTGATGAGCACTTCGTCCCTTTCTTTCATATCCATCTTGGTTCCGAGGGTCACGGTTGCCAGTGACTGGGTTTCGCCGCGGGTGAAGATTGCGCTTCCGTGTGCGCAGGGCAGGTAGTCAACCTCGCACCAGATGGGACGCACCTGGGTGCAGACGCGTCCGTCGAGACGCACTCCCTCGTCGAGAATCATATTGCGCATAGCCTCCTTCTCGACATCGTGGTAGTAGCGTGATGCGAGGGCGCACTTGGCTTTGTATTCCTCCTTTTCCTCGAGGTTTGCGGGCTCGGGGAAGGTTGCGATGAATTCGTCCTTGATGGCATTGAAGCCGTCCTCACGCTCGTGCTTGGGCTTTGCAGACTTGGCCAGGGCATAGCACTTGTCGTAGCAGAAATCGCGGACTGCCTTGCGCAGGTCCTCATCCTGAACGTCGTGGGGATAGTCGCGCTTGTTGACGTCGGTACCGAGTTCGTGCATAAGTTCTTTCTGAACGCGGCAGTGCTTCTTGATTTCTTCGTGGGCGAACTTGATTGCCTCGAGCATATCGTGCTCCGAGACTTCGTTCATCTCGCCCTCGACCATCATAATGTTCTCCTCGGTGGCGGCAACCATCAGCTCGAGGTCGGAATCCTGCATCTGGGAGAATCCGGGATTGATTACGAATTCGCCGTTGATGCGGGCTACCCTTACTTCAGAAATGGGGCCTCCGAAGGGAAGGTCTGAGGTAGCAAGTGCGCAGGAGGCTGCGAGTCCGGCGAGTGCGTCGGGCTGGATGTCGGCCTCTGCCGAGATGAGGCTGACGTTCACGAAGGTCTCGAGATGATAGTCATCCGGCCACAGGGGACGGATGGGACGGTCAACCAGACGCGAAACCAGAATTTCGTAGTCGCTGGCCTTTCCTTCCCTCTTCATAAAACCTCCGGGGAAACGTCCTGCGGAGTAGTATTTTTCTTTGTAATCTACGGTCAGGGGCATAAAGTCGGTGCCTTCCTTGACCTCTTTTGCTGCACATACGGTCGCGAGCAGCATGGTGCCGCCCATCTTGACCACTGCTGAACCGTCTGCCTGCTTGGCGAGTTTGCCGGTTTCGATTTCAATCACCCGTCCGTCGGGTAATTCGATCTTCTTGTTGATGATGTTCATTTCTTTTTACTTACGTCTTTTTCGTCTCGTCTTCTTTATAAAAAGAAGGGACGGTCCGGATGGAACCATCCCTTCTGTGGTGATTTTCCTATCTTTATCGACGGAGACCAAGCTCCTTGACGATGCTTCTGTATCGCTCGATGTCAATCTTCTGGAGGTAGTCCAGAAGCTGACGTCTCTTACCGACGAGACGCAGAAGTGAACGGCGTGTGACAACGTCCTTCTTGTTCTTCTTGACGTGCTCGGTCAGGTGCGCGATACGGTAGGAAAATAGAGCAACTTGACTCTCAGGAGAGCCGGTGTCTTTATTGGACTTCCCGTACTTCGCGAAAATCTCTTGCTTCTTCTCAGGCATCAGATATTCAGCCATTGTGCAAAAAATTTTGAGTTAATAAAATACCGCGCTTTTACCTTTTTGGGTCAAAGCGCGGCAAATATACGGATAATTGTCCATTATTCCAAATGGCTCCGGCGATTTGCCGGGGGAGTCATTTGCCAGCGGCAAATTCTGCGCTAATCGTACTTAACAGGCTCTTTGAAGGGTCGATGGTGTCCATCGAGATTTCCCATATCATCACGCCGCCAAGGTCGTGCTCGACGATATACTTGCACTTCTTCGAAATCATCGACGGACCGTCATACCAGAGATAGTCTTCTTCTACGCTGTTCGTCTTCCAGGCATCAGGGTAGGCGATGAGGATGTCCCTATATGTCCAATCCTTGGCATTCGCAGTCTTACCCTCCGGGAATGAACGGCCGTAGAACGGAACTCCAGGGATGATTTTTTCGGAGGGAACCCCATGGGCTGCGGCACTCTCGCACAGGCTCACGAAATAGTCATATGGAGCATGCGGTCCGATGTCGCTGCTCCATGTTCCAGTCCTGTCGTATGCCATCAGCATCACTGCGTCCAGCATTCCCAGGTATGCTTCGGAGTAGTACGAGTTCCGGAGCGCGTACCCGCTCAGCGCTGCGGTCAGCAGTCCATTTTTCCCAAGTTGCTGGCGCAGGCTGGAGGCAAATTTGTCCAATCCCGCGCTGATTTCCTGCCTTGGACCGTAATCCCAGCCTTCGTAGTCGATGTCGATTCCGTCCAGTTGGAGGTCCTTTACCGTCTGTATCACATTCTTGACGGTGTTCTCCCTGGCAGTGTCATCAAGCAGGGCAGAGGTGAAAGCCTTCTGCTGGTCAGCACCGCCTCCTCCTCCCAGACTGAGCAGCATTTTTATTCCATATTTGTTCGTGGTGGCCTGTAATTTTGCAGCCATCTGCCTTACGTCAGCATCGTCCAGGCTGCCGTCAGCTCTTACTCTGGCGAAACTGAGGTTGACGTGCGTCAGAGAGTGCCATCTGACCGTGGATAGATTGGTCCTCCACGATGGGAGGTATCCAACAACCTTGCGCCCGGGTTCTTCGGGGATAGTAGTCTCCGCTTCCTTGGCGCTGCACGAAATGGCAGCAAACGAGAATACCGCGAGGGCTTTCTTCAGGATTCTGTTCATCATTGGTCCGGAAATCAGTTGCTTATTCAGAGATGCAGCGGATGGTGTATCCTCTCGAACGTTGGTTGGTCCAGTCGTTGAAGTTGCACCAGTTGGCGGTGTAAATCTGGATGGCGACGTTCGGGACATCCGAATTTGATGTCCGAACAGTGCTGGTCCAGTACCAACCTGCGGCGTTGCGGTCGGTAGAATTGCTGCCTGCGGCGATGCATCCTGCAAATGGCAGGAATAACCGTGGACTGTCCGCTGAGTATTCCGTGGTGCCGCTGAACCAGTATCCGGTGATTCCGTCTTCTGTAACTTTCGCTGATCTGTTCATAATCAGTTTCAGCATCTCGCTCTCGGTCGGAATCCTCCAATTCTTGGGGCAGGGGTCATAAAGCGTCTTGACGGGTTCAGCCTCGGTGCTGCTGTTCCACAGGTCGTTGACAGTCGTTGCGAGCCAGTTGTCGCAGTTCTTGTAGAACTCTTCCGGGACCACCTTGTCGAGCGATTCTACGGGCCCGTTGACATTGACCCGGATACCGGCATCGACGTTACTTCCCTCGTCATCGTAATTGAATCCATCCTTTCTGCCCCACTGGTAGTACTTCCCGTAGGGGTTTCCGGCGCTTTCGGAGGTTCTGGGGGTGAATCCGCAGTTTACGGGTGCCCAGGTCAGTCCACTGATGACGATGCCCTCTCCCCGGTCTATGCCGTTCTCGTCTATGTATCTGCCACCGAAAGCAGGTCGCTGGCTATAGTCAAGGGTGGTCTGGAGATTGCCTCCGCCGGTGACTGTCACGGTCCCTCTGCGTTCTTCGCTGCCAGTGTTCTCGGCAACGCTCAGGGTGACGGTTGTTTCACCTTCCTTCCCTGAGGTGCAATCGAGGGTGAACGCATTGTTGCTGCTGACGGCGCTCCATTCGCAGTTGGCAGATACCTTGAAGGTCTGGCTCCCTCCCTTCTTTGTAAATTCAAGAGTCTTGGGATTCAGGCTTATGGTCGGGACGATTGCGCCCTGAGTTATGGTAATTTCGCGGAATACCGATTCGTAATTTTTGACGGAAATCCTAACTGTGGCTGTTCTGGGTGCAAAATAAGGGTTCTTCGATGCTGAAATGGAAAGGGCATTTTCGGTGGCTTTAAGTGTGAGCCATTCCTCTTCGGAATTATCGTACTTCCGGCTGAGCACCCATTCGGTGTTGCAACTGACCTTGACGTTGGCACTTTGTCCTCGGTAGTCGAAGTCCAGTTCTGCGGGTGTCCCCTGCTCAATGGCTTCTCCGAGTATGGTGACCTGGAGTTCGGGAATGAAATCCGGCTCCTTGTTGCAGGAAAGGGCAAGCACTCCCATCGCTGCAAGAGTAATATACAGTTTGGTTCTCATTGATCTTTCATGTTGTTTTATTGAACGTCGAAAACTCCTCCCGGCTGGGTGCGGCTTCGGAGTTCCTTTTGCGCCTCCAGAAGCGATCGCGGGGCTACGTTGGTGCCCTTCGACAGGATAACTCCCTCACCGGACGGCGGATTGCAGCCGACGTCGAAAGTGTTCGTCTTGAAGGTCCCGACGCAGCCTATCGCGTAGTTCCTGGCCGAGACCTGAGGGCTCTGGATTATGAATCCGTATGACCAGGCAACTTCAGGGAAGGACTTGGAGGAGCAGTTCCAGGCGACGTCGTTCGCTCCTGCCCATCCGTGTTTGGAGTTGGTGTAGCGGTTTCGGATGTTGAACTGACCCTCTACGTCAAGGTCCTCGTACAAGGTCCCGGTTGCCCAGCAGCGGTGCGGACCTGTATCGGCGGTAGAGCGGAGTGCTGTTCCACCGCTGAACACGTTCGGACCAACGCTGTTCGATCCGGAGGTGGCGTAAGGGTGCCTTGAATCCGCGGAATTGCAGTTTTTGACGAGCGAAAGCTGGCCGCATATCAAGTATGGATACCTTCTGGACCCGTCAATGGTGCTCTGGAAATCAGTGCAGTTGCAATCCTGGACCGTAATGTTCTTGGCGTATTGGCGTATGTATGCGAGGCACGCTCCGAAATACTTCCCGGTCACGTTCCGCATCCAGCAGTGCTCGCAGGTGTTGAACATCACCCCATTCCAGAAATGATTTTCATCGTTCTCCGAGAAGAACTCCGATTCAAGGGCAAGGTCCTCGATTCCGCACTCGCTGGTACGGTCAAGGTAGTTGTATTTATATACATATCCTCCGCCATACTTTTTCTCGAGAGCGCAGGGAACCGGGTTCTCGAACCATAGTGTATCCTTGCTGATGCGGGTCACCACGCGTTCTGCGTATTGCCGGTTCACGCTGGAGGTAGTCCAGATTCCTGTCATCCCAAGGTCTTTTATCCACTGGTCGTTGATTTCCCGATAGATTACCACGTTTTCTGATACAGCAAAGTCTGAGGGATTGCTGACGCGAACGAAGAAACGACCTTCAGGGACATAGTCTTCCACGACGTTGGGGCTGCCTGGTCTGGTGCCCCTTCTCTCCCCGGTGCCTCCGATGGCGAAAATGGTCGGGGTCATGGCATCTATGTTGACGGCCCGTTTGCCGACTCCGACGATGCGGGTCTTGTCGGGACCTTCACCGCGGATTACGATGCCGCCAGCCGCGAGGGTGAAGGTGGTGGAAACGTTGTAGGTCCCGGCTTTCAGCAAGATAGCACCCCTGTGCCTGCCGTTTAGAGGCAGTTTCGAGACCTCTGTTATTGCGTCTTTCAGCAGGGTACTTGCATCGGAACCGTCAGCGGGAGCCTGAAGCGTCTTCACGACAGGGACGTCCGGAATCGGTTCGTCGCCCCAGCGGTATCCCACCCGACTGAAATCGAGTATCCTTCCGCCCTTTGTGCCTTCGGGCATAGGGATTGAAGCCTCAATCTGCGGGTACTCCGTATGTTCCACCTGGTCCCATCCCTCGGGAGGACGGGGCAGAGCGGGCTTGTCATTGTTTTCTTTGCCGCAGGAGAGCATAGAAGTCAGCAACACTGCTCCAGCAAATCCGGATAGTATCGTTTGTTTCATTTCATTTCATTTTTCGTCCGCGGTAAGTGCTCTCAGGAAGGCTTCCATCTTGGCTCCTCGGAAAGAGGTGAGGTACCGTATTTCACCCGGTTTTAGATAGCCTTTGTTGAGGGAAGCGAATCTCTTGTCGATTTTCCTGCCTTCTGAACAGACCTTTTTCATCCTGTCTGCGAGGGCTTGCCTCTGAGACTCTTCATATCCGGCAGATTCGAAGATGGCTTCGCAGGACTTGAACTTGAGATAGTTGATGCGTATGTCGAGCATCAGCAGGTAGTGGGCGATTTCTTCCCGGTTGCTTCTTGCCCTTGGGAGAGCGGCAAGCCGCGAGCGCATCGTGAGGCACTCTTCCAGCACCTCGTCGATACTCCTTCCGTCACTTGCCTTGCCGGTGAGGGTCGATACGGGATCCTGGGGCATCTGGAAATAGTCCCACAAGGTTGCCGCATCCGCCTCGCCGAAGCCGTAGATTTCGGAGGCGTATTCACGAACGAAACTCTCTGCCTCGAAAGGCTCGGCCTGGTTGAAGGCTCTCGCGGTCGCGGCGACAAGGATGTTGAATCCGCTTTCGGGATATACGAGGCGTACTGGCTGGATGTTGAGGATTTCGTTCCCAAGGTCGTAATGGAACCCGTAGGCTCCGCTGGTGGACCAGGATGTCTGGACGAAACCCCTGTAGCCGTGTTCGCGTCCGAAAGTGACGAAACTGCGGAGGTTTTCAAAGTGTTTTGCCCACTGAGTCAGGTACAGGTTGTCCGGACCGGAACGCAGTGCCGTGGCTCCCCACATATGGACACCGGCGTCAATCACCGTGTCGATGCTGCCGAATTTGTTGACGTTCCATCCGTAGTTCC
This sequence comes from Bacteroidales bacterium, assembly GCA_029009115.1. GTDB lineage: Bacteria > Bacteroidota > Bacteroidia > Bacteroidales > UBA932 > Cryptobacteroides. The sequence continues at coordinate 45,000 of JAQXJU010000074.1, forward strand.
AGTCTATGAATATCAGCTCCTTCGGGAGTTCGTCGATGGCTTCGGGATGCGCGGTTATTATGTCGGCCCACATTACGGGTATCTTGCCCATATCGAGCACAATCCGGCACATCTCCTTGACATAGTCCACGAACAGATGTGACTTGCCGTGAGTTGCGGCGAAGGCGGAGCAGTCGCGGCAACTGCCAAGAAGGAAGGTCTCGTCGCACCCTATATGGAAATACTTCGACGGATGCAGGGCGGCGACCTCGGCGAAAATGTCCTTGAATATAGGAACGGCCTTCTCAACCTTCAGGGGACATACTTGAGAGGGGTTCTTGCGGTCTTCGCGAATGCTCCAGTAGCGCTCGTGGCGCAGGATGTATTCGCAGTGGCCGAAGCAGTTCTGCAAGGGGATGACTTCCAGTCCGAGAGAGGAGCAGTATTCTACAAAGTCCCGGATTTCTTCTTTTGTGAAGGCATAAGGGTTCTTCAGAGTCGCGTTTCTCTCGAAGGGGAAGGTGGCTTCCCACTCCATAATCATCGCGTTCATCCCCTGGGCGGCGCATCTGCGGGCCTGCTCCTTTAGGGACTTCATCGTGCGGACCTCGGCGCGGCAATCCACGTACATGACCTTAGGTCCCGGAACCTGCTCTTCAGTGGATGGAAGAGTTCTTACGGGTCCTTTGCAGGAAAGGCACAGTGCTGCCGTGAGCAGCACTGTGCAAAGAACTGGATTGAGTCTTATCATTCTGTAACTGTGAGGGTGAATTGCCTGTAATTGACATTGTCGTCTTTCTGTGCCTCGAAGCGCAGGGAGAAAGTCCCTGAGACAAGGAAGGTGTATTCGAAAGAGGGGGTGTCTGCAATCAGGGTGCCGTCCAGCAGCCATCGGCAATCCACGCTTCCGTCATTGGGAGATACCATCAGGCTGAAAGAAGCCGGTTCTCCCACTTTTGCGGACAGGCTCTGAGGAAGGTTGTTGTAGATATAAACTTCACCCTTGTTGAACTCAGGGTTTTCGGCCTTGTCGCTGACGCAAGATGCCGCAAGACAGAGGGCTGACAACGCCACAGCAAGTGCGGCAATGATTCTTTTTATCTGTTTCATCTCTTTTCTCTCTATCGGTTATTGAACATCCCACCATATGGGGGTCATCCAGTCGTCCGCTCCGCCCATTCTCTCGACGGCTTCCTCGTAGTTTTTCTTGTTCTTTGTCTGCTCCTCCATCGGATACTGCATCCTGCGGGGACGAAGGCCTCCAGTCTCGTTCTCGGTGGGGTAGCGGTTGTGGAACTTCACGAACTCGGACGGCATTCCGTTGGTGCGGCGAATCAGGGACCAGGCTTCGATCGGATCCATAATGAACAGTATCCACAACTGGGTGGTCACTTCTTCCATGGCGGTGTTACCACCGGCATTGATCCGAGGAATCCTTGCGTCGATGTAGTCGCTTATTTCGGAATCGCTGTGGCTGGGAACATCGTTTCCGAAGATGCTCCACTGCTTGACGGCAGCTTCAAGTCCCTTTCTGTAGCGGGATGCTGCGGTTTCGGAATCGATATTCCAACCCCTTAGGGTGGTTTCAGCCAGCAGGAACTGGGTTTCGGCATAGCTGAGGTGGATCCAGGGAGAATCTGCTGCCTGGAGCCACTTGGAAGGCTGCAGTCTCTGGACGTAGTGGGTTACGCTCGCGACTGGCAATTCCGGACAAAGTGCCTGTGTGATTGCATTGGCCCAGATGCTGCGTGGCTTGTTCACCCCATACTCGGTCTGGATTCCTCCTCCGTAGTTGAATTCCTGGGCCGGAACGGTCAGATAACCGCCGATGTTGACGTATCCGTCCACTGCCGCCGACAGGTCCGCAGGCCCCTGCTTGTTGGAGGCGGCGGCGTTGAAGTCGCGGCAGATGACAGTGATGTCAGAAGCTTTGTCCATAGTCTGTGCCGTGTATGAACGGGCTATGGTCAGAAGCCTCGGGTCTTCCTTGTCGATGGTTCTGTAGGTGGTTCCGGCATCGACTCTGTCGGGGCCCTGGATGATGAGAGCCTTGAGCAGTTCTGTGGTTATTCGGTACTGGGTAGGACCATAGTTGGAGTTGTACATGCTGTTGAGGGCATTGGCGTATCCGTTTCCGGTACCCTCGCCGTCCTTGTTGTTGTCGTATTTTACGAAGGCGGTATCGTCATTGGACTGCATCACGCCTGAGGCAACGGCCTGGGCGGCATAAGCCCTGGCATTTTCCGGCTCGACCTTGACAAGGCGCATCGCAAGACGCAGCTTGAGCGAATTGGCGAAACGCTGCCATTTTGCGATGTCTCCCGAGAAATAGAGATCCTCGGTGACTGCGGGAAGGGTAGGGTCGAAGAGGGCGAGAGCTTCGTCGATCTGCTTGAAGAAATCGTGATAGATGTCTTCCTGCTTGTCGTATTTGGGATTGAGATTGCCCTGGAAATATCCTTGTCCGGCTTCGAAGTAGGGAATGTCACCGTAGTAATCGGTCAGCCGGGAGAAAACCTCGACGCGAAGAAGCTTGGCCATAGCGTGCTGGTTCACATACTCGGCCTTGTCGCGGGTAAGTTCCTCGAGGGCTACGATGTCCCAGATGATTTCCGGATATGAGATTACCCAAAGGCGCTCCATATATGAAGTACTCTTCTTGCCCTTGCCGCCGTATTCCACGTTAGACCACGGTCCGGTGAAGTGGTTGCAGAAAGCGCCGGGGTAGATCATATACCTTGTGCAGTTGTTGTACCCGAAGGCCTGCATAAACTGGATGTTGGTAATCAGTAGGTTGGGATTGATGGTGGTAGATTTGGTCGGGTCCTGGTTGAGTTCGGTCAGGTCTGTGCAGGATGCCAGTGCCAGTATGGGGACCAGAAGTAAAAGCAATATTCTTTTTTTCATAACCTGCATTTTTAGAACTTGACGTTGATGCCGAAACCGAAATTGCGGCGGGAAGGCAGGGAGCCGTATTCGAAACCTTTGCCGTTGCCGTTGTTGTAGGTGGATTCAGGATCGATGTTGTTGATATTCTTGTAGAGAATTGCAAGGTTGCGGCCGTAGGCGGATAGAGTCACGCTTTCGAGCCTGAGCACGGAAGTGATTCTTTTCGGAATCCTGTAAGAGAGGGAAAGTTCTCTGAGCTTGACGTAGGAAGCATCCATGATGAAAGGCTCAGGGGAGTTGTCCTGGAAGGACTGCCAGTAAAGCTGAGGATTGACCGGTGTCGTGTTTTCAACATAGGTCTGGACATCATCGACGACGGGTCCGAGCTGGACTCCCTTGGCTACGTAGCCTCCGGTGGGTACCCACTCCGCGCTGCTCTTGTTCTCGGCCATCCTCTGCTGCTCGGAAGCGTACCATTCGGCTCTTCCTTCGAGGGTAGCGGTGGCGGTACCGTTTGCGTGGGCTGTCATCGTGGACATCGAATAGACGTCGGCGCCGAACTTGGCATCAAATACGGCAGTGAACTTGAAGTTTTTGAAGCTCAAGGAACTGGTCAGACCTATAATGTGGTCGTAGTTGCCGTTTCCGAGAACTGATACCGATTCCTCGAACTGTGGCATTCCCTGGGCGTTGAGGAGCATACTGCCGTCCGGAGCGCGAAGAATCTTCTTTCCGACGATGGCTCCGTATGGCTGTCCTTCCATTGCATAGATGTAGGCGTTGGCCCAGCGTGCTGCCGCGAGTTCGTAGTTCTCGACCTGCTCGTGCAGGGAGATGACCATATTCTCGTTGTGGGAGTAGGTGGCTGTCAGATCCCACTGCAGGGAACCGGTTTTGACGGGGGTTGCGCCCAAGGTGATTTCGACGCCTTTGTTCTCGATTTCACCGGCATTGATGAGTGCCGTCTTCCTTCCGGTGGTAACGGATACGGGCATACTCATAATCTGGTCAGTGGTATTCTGCTTGTAGTAAGTCACGTCGAGAGACAGCCTTTCGGCGAAGAAGCGCAGGTCCAAGCCGGCCTCCCAGGAGTTGGTGGAGGTGGGCTTGATGTCATACTTGGGGATTGCTCCGGTACCTGTGGCGGTACCGAGAGAACTGCTGCCGAGAGTCATCGACTTCAGCCCGTAGAGCAGGTCAAGCTGGTAGGGGCTGGTGTCTCCGCCGACATTTGCCCAGGAACCGCGTATCTTTGCGAAACTGAGCCAGTTGCCGTGCTCGAACATATTCGACAGAATCACGCTGCCGCTGACCGAAGGATACCAGTAAGAACGGTTTGCTGGTGCGAGGGTTGACGAGACGTCGTTTCTGAGGGTCGCATCAATATAGTAAGTATTGTCCCAGCCCAGGCTGACCTGGCCGAACAGCGACCTCTTTTCCTTGCGGTAGAGGGAGTGGCTGATGTTCTTGGTCTCGAATCCGGAGATGTCGATGACTTCGGGAGATACGTGTTTCTGGGCCTTGATATAGACCACGTCGTTACTGTACTGGAGCAGGTTGGCTCCGACAAATGCGTTGAAGTCCAGTTTCCCGAATTGCTTCTTGTAGTTCAGCATCGCTTCGAGATTGCTCTGGAACATATTGTTGTATCTCTGGATGAGTTCTCCGTCCTCTACCTTGGGAGTGGTCTTCGGGGTGAATTCGAGGGCGTTGAAAGCGTAGGTGTCTATACCGCCCCTGACGCTTAGATTAAGTCCCTTGAGGATTTCCCAGTTGAGTTTGGCCTGACCGATGAGCCGGTTGCGGTCCGAGCAGTTCTGCATCTCGTTGATGACCCAGTAGGGGTTGAGACGGTATGCATTGCCGTTCCAGTCGTAGTACCTTCCGTTTTCATCCTTGTACTTGCTTGCAAGCCACTTCTGGTCGAAGTTCGGGGCAATGCCGATTATCGCGTTGCCGATGTTGTTCGGAGCGTCGCTGAGTGCGGGACGGTTCAGCACGTCCTCCATCGAGTAGGTCGCAGATACCTCGGCAGTCAGTTTCTTTCCGAACTTCTGCGTCCCCTTGAAAAAGATGGAACTCTTGTTCAAGTGCGCGTTGGGAACGATGTCGCTGCTCCTGTTGTCGGAGAAAGACAGGCGGAACGAGTTGGTGTCGGTGGCCTTCGACAGGGAGACACTGTTGCTGTAGGTAACGCCGGTCTGGAAGAAGGAGAGAATGTTGTTGTTGCGGTTGCCGTAGGTCATGGTCTCTCCATTGAAGATGTAGGTCTCGAGGTTCGGGTCGAGTTTGCCGCCCCAGGAGGTCTGGGCGATGCCCATCGCACCGGCCAGATCCACGGGAGCCTGTCCGTTGCGGCCCATTCCGTAAACTCTCTGGTAGTCGTCGAACTGGGTGAGCAGGTTCACGATTGATACGCTGGAAGAGATCTCGACTCCGACGCGGTTTTTCTTTGCGGCGGATTTGGTAGTGATCATTATCACACCATTTGATGCGCTGGAACCGTAGAGTGCGGATGCCGATGGCCCTTTCAGAACCGAGATGCTCTCGATATCGTCGGGGTTCAGCGATGACATCACGTCACCATAGTCGTATCCGCCCCATTTCCCTGGCTCCTCGCCGATTGTCTGGTTGTCGACGGGGATTCCGTCCACTACGAACAAAGGGAGGTTCGAACCTGAAAGCTGGGAGTTGCCACGGATCAGGATGCGTGTGGAACCGGTGGGACCTGCGGTCGTCGTAGTGATGTCCACGCCGGCGACCTTTCCCATCATCGCGGACATTATGTTCGCTTCGTGAGCGGCGGTCAACTCTTCGTTGGAAACTGCTGATATGGCATATCCGAGAGCTTTTTCGTCTCTCTTGATGCCGAGTGCCGTGACGACGACGCCCTCAAGGGCTTCCGTGTCGGTCATCAAAACGATGTCGATGACTTTGCGTCCGCCTACATCGATGGTCTGGGAGACCATTCCGAGGCAACTGACTTCTACCTTGGCATTGCCTGAAGATAGCTGGATTGCGTAATTTCCGTTCAGGTCTGTGATGGCTCCGTTCTTGGAATTCTGCTCGATGACGGATGCTCCTGTGACCGGAGCGCCTGTGTCATCTACGATTTTTCCTTTGACCGTGAACCGCCCCTGTGCGGGAAGAACTTGGCTGAAGACTGCAAGAAGAGCCGTCAGCAAAATGATTGTCTTAGTCCTGATCATTGGTTGATTGTTTTGGTTAATAATTGGTATGAGAGTGTTACAGTGCTGTAATTCTGCTGGCGTAGTTGTTCCATCCTGCCGCCGCCTTGTACGCATCGACACTTCCAGCAGGGACCTTTATCGGTATTTCGGGAGTGGAAACCAGGAATGTGTTTCCGTTGGTGTCGCTTATGATGGCAGGAGGAACTGTGGCAAGACAGGTGAAACTATTGAGCTTGTCCAGATGCCGGAAAGCCCAGTTGCCGATGCTGGTGACGGAGGCGGGAATGACTATCTCCTGAAGGGCCGTGCAGAAATTGAATGCTCTTGCTTCGATGCTGGTCACGGTTTCAGGTATGCTTATGGACGTAATCCCGGACAGCTGGAAAGCGGCTTCGTTGATTGTAGTGAGATAGGGCGGAAGTTCTATCTCCTTAAGATTGGAGCAATCTTGGAAAGGAGCGAATCCGAGGCTTTTGAGTCCTGTGAAATACTTGAACTCCCTGAAGGATGTAATTGTTTTATTTCCTCTGAAATAGTTGCTCCACCCCGTTACGGCGGCCGCTTCGGCATAGCTGACTTCCTTGTCGGAATTGGTGTCGAACTTGGCTACGCAGATTGCCTTGACTGCCGGATCTGCGAAACTGATGGGGTCGTCTTGAGAAATGCTGACATCCACGCTCTTGTCCTTGAGGGTGTACATTGTCCCCGCCTGGTATTTCTTCGTCGCCATCCATTCGTAGGAATAGCTCTTGCCGTCAAGGAGTGTGAAAACAAGCCTGTAATGCTCGGCTTCGGATGTTTTCTGCGGGAAGAAGGCGATATAAAGATCTTTCTGCAAGACTCCGTCTGTGACCGCGGCTCCGGCGTTTATGCAGGTTATGAGGTCGTGGGACAGGACGTAGGTTTTCGTGCCCTTGTTGTACTTTACCACGTTCGCCAAGTTGGGACTGTTGAACAAAACTTGCGTAATCGTTCCGTTGAGGGCACCGAATTTCAAGCCTGTTATGCGGAGTATCGCGATGTCGTGGATGAGGTCCAGTCCGGTTATGGAGCCATTTTCGAGGACTCCTTCTCCCGACATACAGTCATAACTGCCCATTCCCCAACCGAGATTCTGCTGCCAGGCGTATGCAGTGTTTGGCTCGGAGCCGCTGCCCCTCGTCCAGCACCAAACGGGTCCGTCGGTCAGTAGCGATCCCACTTTGGAGAATACTGCCTTCTTCTTGTCGGGACTGATCGAGGTGATTGTGAACTGTTCGACGGTGCCTTTAGAATCTTGGACATAGAGTTTGTCCGAATCTGTCCAGAATACTTTATAGGATCCTTCCTGATAGTCGTATGAGGTTCTGACCTCGCTGATTCCGACCTCTATGCTGATGGTCCTTCCTTCGGAGGCGGGGAATAATGCAGATTCTTCCCTGCTGCATGAGGTGAGCGCCGCCACGATAGCTGCGCAAGTCAGTATGGACTTTTTCATAGGCTAAATAAATTCTTCATTAAAATCATCTGAACATACTTCGTCGGGATCGGCTCCGGAGGTGGCTATGACCTCGACCGTGCCGATGGCCAGAACCCATAATTCGGGCTGGCGGTAGAGTTTGGCTTCTGTTGTTTTCATTGGTTTCGTTCTAAATTGTTATCAATGGAATCAATGTATTCGCGTGGTGTCATTCCGTATTCTTTTTTGAAACAACTGCTGTAATAGGAAGGGGAACTGAATCCGACTATGGAGGAAATCTCGGCAATCGGATGCCTTCCTTCCTTGAGCAGCTGGGCGCTGGCCTGAAGCCTGCTTCGCCGGATGAAATCGACAGGGGCGAGACCAGTGTGCTTTTTGACCTTGTTGTAGAGTCCGGTCTTGCTCGTTCCTAGTTCCGCGCACATATAGTCGATTGTCAGATTCTGGTCTGCAAGCCTGTCGCGCAGAAGTTTGTAGAAGCGTTGCATAAAAACTTCATCGGGAGTTCTGCTCTGGCCATTATCCTTTGCCGGCTCCCCGAACATATCGGCGCAGATTCTCTGCATCCTGTCCCTTTCCTCTTCGAGATTCTCGGCAGCCTTGCGCAACTTCAGCACCAAGATCACTACGGCAGCAGCAAGAAGGATGACTCCCAGAATTACCCACCATCTCTGCCACCACGGGCGTGGAATTCTGATTCCGAGTACCGTCTCCTCGCTTCCGAATTCGTCCTCGGGACCTTTGAAAGCCTTGACCCTGAATTCGTACTTGCCTGGCCGCAACTTTTTGTAAACTGCTCCTGCCCGGGTTGGCAGTTCACTAATGTAGTCGCTGTCGTATCCGTCGAGTTTGTACTCGAAGCGGATCAGTCCCTGAGATACGTAATCCAGTGAAGAGAAGCCGAACTCCAGAACTTCCGAGTCGTTACGGAGTATCTCGACGACGGGCTTTCTGGCGATGTATCGGTTATTTTCGCGTGAGGGATTCAGTGTCACAAGTCCTTTGTCCGCACCGAAAATGATTCTGTCTTCAGTTGCGAGGCAGGATTTCAGCGAAAACTCGTTAACCTGCGGCGCACTCCAGGTCCTGATGCTGCGGTTGCGTACGTCGATGGAGGAAACGCAGTAGGGCGTAGTTACCCAGAGCTTGCCTTCGCTGCCATGAGCAATCGAACAGATGTTGTCCGAAGGCAGTCCATCCTGACGTGTGAACCTGTCGGTTACCGTAAGGTTGTCATCCAGTTTCAGAAGTCCGGAACACCTGGTGCCTGCCCAGATGTTCCCATCGGTATCCCGGACAAGATGGTTGATTTTGACGGGACGGTCCGGGCTGATTGCCTTGAGTGACCGGAATTTGAATTCACAGGAGTGGAGGTTGTAGGAACAGATTCCGTTGTTGCTGCTGCCCAGTATGACTGATCCGTCCTTTCCCTCGATGATGCTCTGGACGAAGGTGAATGACGCCGGTTCGCCCGTTGCGGCATCGGTGAAACTGGTCTGCATCTTGCCGTCCCGTCCGAAAACTATGAGGTCCGACCCCTTGTTCCGGAGGTACGTTCCTACGAAGATGTTGCCTTCGGCGTCGATGAAGGTTTCGACTATGGGCTGGTCTGTGCGTATGCTGTATGTCTGTGTGACCTTGCGGCTGCGCGTGTCAATACGGTACATCTTGCCGTTGTTAAGCCCCACAATGATGTCGTTGCCCCTGGAAGAAATGGAGTTGACTATGCTGGAACGTACGTCACCGTCTTTGTCGGAGGGAAGAGGGACCCTTTCCCATCGGCCGGTCTTCTCGTCGCAGCGCAGCAGTCCGCCGCCTTCCTTGCCGACCCATAGCCCTCCGTTGCTCCGAACTATCGAACTGACGATACCCAGCGTGGTCTTGCCGTCCACAGCCGGGTCCTCATAATAGAGGAAATTATCATCGTCAAGGTTGAAATAGTTTACGCCTCCCACATAGCTCGACAGCCATATCGTGTTGTCCCTGTCGCAGTAGGCGTAGAGCACTGAGAAGAAACTGAGGGCATCCACGTTGGTGTTCTGCCCGATTTTGTAGGAAAGCATCGACCCGTCTTCAGGGGAGTAGATGTTTACTCCGTCGAAGGTCCCGATCACAATCCGCCCTTTCTTGTCCTCGCAGAAGCAACGCACGAAGTCGTTGTTCAGTCTACTGTTGGAGCTGTCCAGGTGCCGCAGCAGGCTGAAATCAGGTGACAGAATCCAGACGCCGGCCGCAGCGGTCCCGATCCAGATGTTGTCCTGGCTATCGCAGAACAGGGTCTGGATATTCAGGTTCGAGGGGACACAGTCGATTTGCTCGAAACGGTCGGTGCTTATCGTGTACCGGAAGACTTCCAGAGAGGTGGCAACTACTATCACGTCTGGATCCGGTGTGACTGCGACATACTTTATCTGACCGACGATGGACTTTACTTCCTTGGTGATTATGCCAGTTGAGGAATCCATCCTGACGAAGCCTCCGCTCGTAGTGACCCAGATATGACCGGATCTGTCTTCACAGATGCGATAGATGTATTCTCCGGGTATCTGCGTCGGAGCAAGATATCTGGTGAAGGTCCCGCTCCGGGAATCGTAACGGTTCAGCCCTACCGCCGTACCTGCCCAGAGTGTGCCATCTGAGGTACAGATGAGGGAGGTGACTTCATTGTTGCTGACGGATTGCTCGCCGTCTTCTTCCTTGTAGGTCTTGAATCGGTAGCCGTCATATCGGCTAAGTCCGTCTCTGGTAGCGAACCAGATGTAGCCGTCCTTGTCCTGGACTATCGAGCGGACGCTCATTTGCGGGAGCCCGTCGTGGACAGTGATTTCGTTGAAGAGCACAGACTTCGCTCCGGCGGGAAGAGCTCCCGCCGCGAAAAAGATTGCAATAATCCATAGGGCAATCTTTCTGTCGAGCCTAGTTCCGGTGCGCATGCTTTTATGTGGCTGATGCAAATCTGCGAAAAGCAAAAATAACCTACTTTCGGGATTATTCATATTTTATATCAGGATTGTTCAAACTGAACAAAAATAGCAATCCTGACGATAAATACAGTTGTT
>JAQXJU010000075.1 GCA_029009115.1 Bacteroidales bacterium
ACGCCAAGTTCAAGACACTTCCGACCCAGTGCAGGGAGTGTCGATTCCTGTTTGCCTGCAATGGGGAATGTCCCAAGAACCGCTTCGTATGTACCCCTGATGGAGAGCCCGGCCTTAACTACCTGTGTAAAGGGTACTACCGCTTTTTCGAGCACGTGGCCCCGGCTATGGACTTTATGAGCCGTCAGCTTCAGGAGCACAAGGCTCCTGCCGCAATTATGGACGCCCTTCGAGGGAGGGAAGGGTGGTAGGTGGGACTGCACAATAGCCCTCATTTGGCCGAGACTCCCTTTCGAAGCACCCCGGAGGCCGGTTGGAAGGACTCTACCCTCATCAAAGCGCCCTCGTGAAATTCACCTTTCAGGCCGACCCCCTTCAGAATGCCTTCTGGGGCATGTTGACCTTCGAGGTGGAACGACTTTGTGTCCACCTCAGCGCCTTACCCCCTCTACAGGGCACTCTGGGGCACATTGGCTTTTGAGGTGAATTTCACGGCTCCATGCGACCCCTGCCTGAAGTGCTTCTGAGGCCTACTTTTGTTGAAAGAGAAGGGCATACGGGGAGTCAGTACTTCTGGTCGAAACGCAAATACAGCAAACCAGCTAAAAACGCTCCCAGTAGCACCTCAAAGATAAGAAAAATGATTAACCAGCCAAGAAAATGGGTCTTTCTAGAGAGGACGAGATTAGCCCGCTTGGGCGGGCTTTTCTCTCTAATCCGAGAGCAATCAAACACCGGACGAGCCTATGGCTCTGTGTTTTTGTACCCACCCGCTCCCTTATGAAAGCAAGCTTTCAACGCTTCGGGTGGATACAAAAACGCCCCGCAGAAGCGGGGCGTCCGGTTTTTGATTGCATAGCGCGGAGAGGACGAGATTCGAACTCGTGATACGGTTACCCGTATGCAGGTTTAGCAAACCTGTGGATTCAGCCACTCTCCCACCTCTCCAAATCACCACTTCGGTCAAACCAAATTGGACTGCAAAGATACGCAATTTTTCCGTTTTCGCAATATGAACGCTATTTTTCGTTATAAGCAAAGAAAAAACAGATTAGAATGGCTAAATTCGCATACTATGAAAAATATTATCATCAAACTACTGCTGTGCGCCAGCATCATAACGCCTGTTCTAAACGGATGCGGAACCCCCAAAAAATCACTTTCATCCAACAACGCCGACAAAGGGTATGACGTGTATCTGCTCATAGGCCAGTCAAATATGGCAGGACGAGGAAAGATGCTCCCTGAAGATACCCTCAAGGCCATCGAAGGAGTTTATCTGCTCGGACCAGAAGACAAACCCATACCCGCAAAGAATCCGCTGAACTTGTATTCGACAATACGCAAGGATGTGAAGATGCAGCAGATCTGCCCCGGAACAGCCTTCTCAAGGGATATGTACGCCCACAACGGGCGCCCTGTGCTCATAGTGATGAACGCACGCGGAGGAACTACGCTCAAGGAGTGGGTCGAAGGAACGCATTATTATTCCGAAGCAGTCCGCCGATGCAAAGAGGCTCTGAAGTACGGCACTCTCAAAGGCATACTCTGGCACCAGGGCTGCGGAGATTCTTCCGAAAGCAATACAAACAGTTACCTCGACAGGCTTGCCCCTATGGTTAAGGCCCTGCGAAGAGACCTCGGTGTAGGAAATGAGGTTCCGTTCATAGCGGGTGAACTGGCTTACTGGCGCCCCTCCTCCGAAAGGTTCAACCAGATGATTCACGGAATAGGCAAGCGTATTCCCAATTCAGACTGGGTATCGGCAAAGGACTGCGGCCCCCTGAAACCCGCTTCGCTCAAGACTTCACACCCTGACCCTCACTTCAGCCGGGAAGGTCAGCTTCTGCTCGGAAGCAGATATGCTGAAAAGATGATAGAAATGCAAAACAAACACTGAAACTATGTCAACAAGAAGAGAATTCCTCAGGCAGGCAGCTGCAGCAGGTGCCGCCTTCACACTCGGAGAAACGATAGCGAGCAGCTCTCCCAGGACGGCCCCTGCCCGCACAATCGGAGCCAACGAGCGCATCCGTGTCGCAGTGGTCGGCGTGCATAACCGCGGCAAAGCCCTGGCCATCAACTTCTCCAAAATTAAGGAAGACTGCGAGGTGGTATGCATCTGCGACTGCGACTCAGCTATGATTCCTCCTGTTCAGGCAGAAGTCGAGAAGATAACTGGCAAGCGTCCCGATGCCGAGCAGGACATACGCCGCCTGATGGAAAGAAAGGACGTTGATGTGGTTGTTGTCGCAACCCCCGACCACTGGCACGCAGCAGCAGCCATTATGGCTATGCAGGCAGGCAAGCACGTCTATCTTGAGAAGCCTACCTGCCATACCCTCGACGAGAACGCGATGCTGCTTGCAGCACAGAAAAAGTACGGCAGCGTGGTTCAGGTAGGTATGCAGAGACGCTCCTATCCCAACATACGCGAAGCCGTAGAGCAGCTAAGGGGAGGAGTCATCGGAACAGTACGCTATGCCAAGAGCTGGTACAGTTCAGCCCGCCCCTCGATAGGCAAATTCGAACCTTCTGCTCCCCCTGCAAGCCTTGACTGGGACCTCTGGCAGGGACCGGCTCCCCGCGTAAAAGAGTTCAAGGCCAATATGCTCCACTACAACTGGCACTGGTTCTGGAACTGGGGAACGGGTGAAGCCCTCAACAACGGCACTCACTTCATCGACCTCGTACGCTGGGGAATGAACATCAGCGAGTTTCCGAGCGTAGTCGCCTCGGTGGGTGGAAAGTTCCGTTTCGATGAAGACGACTGGGAAACCCCCGACACCCAGCTCATCACCTTCCAGTTCGGAGACAAGAGTGCCTTCAGCTGGGAAGGACGCAGCCGCAACAGAGTCAAGACCGACGGCTACGGCTATGGCGCAGCCTTCTACGGCGACGAAAATGCCCTGTATCTAAGCGGCAAGGACGAGTACTTCATAGTCCGTCCCAACGGAAAGGTAATCAAAGAGGTACGCAGTACGATGAAAGTTCGCGAAGGAGACCTGTTCAACCCTTCTGAAACTCTCGACACCATACATATCAAAAACTTCTTCGATGCAATACGCAAGGGAACGACCCTGAATGACCCCCTGATCGAAGGATGCATCAGCACCCAGTATATGCAGTACGGCAACATAGCCCAGAGGCTCGGAAGGTCTCTGAACATCGACCCTGTTTCAGGCAAGATTCTCGGAGATAAGGAAGCCACCAGGATGTGTTCACGCCAGTACGAGAAAGGCTGGATGCCGAAAATCTGATTCCTGTTGAGAACACTGTTCGAAATACACTACAACACCTGTTGGGGAGAGAGCCTCGCCCTTGTGGCGGGAGGGAAGGTCCACCCTATGAGCTGGAGCGGTGACGGACTGTGGACCCTTACCCTCAACATCCGGAAAGACGATCTTAAATGCTACGGATACAGGGTGATGGAGGGCTCCACCGTCAAGAGGGTAGAGTGGGAAGACCACTGCAGCAGCCCCGCACCGGTAATCCGCGATTTCTGGATCGACCCGCCCGCAGGATGTCCCTTCGTGAGAAAGCACCAGGCTCCCCAATTCGACCGTCCGGGATTCAGGGGCGCAGGAACAGCCATACCTGTTTTCTCGCTCCGCACCAGGGATGACTTTGGAATCGGAGACTTCCGCGACCTCCACCCCCTCGTGGACTGGGCGGCCGCGACAGGTCAGACGGTAATACAGCTGCTTCCCGTAAACGACACGACCCGTAAGGGAGAGTGGAAGGATTCATATCCGTACAGCCCTGTCTCGTCGTTCGCCCTGCATCCTCTGTACCTTAGGCTGCAGGATATCGGAGTGGAGGAAGATGAAGATTTCCGCCGCGAGCAGGCCGAACTCAATTCTCTGCCTGAACTGGACTACCCCCGTGTATTCAAGGCCAAGACAGCAAGAATCAGAAAAGCATATGCCCAAAGGGGAGAAAAGGACCTCCGCACGGCAGCCTGCCGCAAGTTCCTGAAGGAGAATGCCTTCTGGCTTGATGAATATGCCAGTTTCAGCGCTTCGAGAGATGGCCTTGACGAAGACCTCTACCGCTGGATACAGTTCCATCTCGACAAACAATTCAGCGAAGAAGTGTCCTATGCCCGTTCGAAGGGAGTGCATTTCAAGGGAGACCTTCCCATAGGGGTAAGCGCCGACAGCGTAGAGGCGAGTTTCCATCCGCAACTCTTCAATCTGGATTCTACCGCCGGGGCCCCGCCCGACTTCTTCTCGCAGGACGGGCAGAACTGGGGATTCCCGACCTACAACTGGGAGTCTATGGCCTGCGACGGATATTCGTGGTGGAAGTCGCGCCTCAGGGTAATGAGCCGCTATTTCGATGCATTCCGCATAGACCACATACTCGGATTCTTCAGGATATGGGAGATTCCCGCTGGAGAGAAGAGCGGAAAGGCAGGGCATTTCAACCCTGCTCTCCCCTACCGCCCCGAAGAACTCGAAGGGCTCCCCACAGAAGGACTCTTCCACTCCGACCCACGCAACCCGGGGATGCTCCAACCGCTGATTTCGCCGGACACATCGGAACTTGACCCGACCCTCAAACAGCGCTTCGATTCGCTTTGGGAAGACTTCTTCTTCCGCCGCAACAATGCCTTCTGGAAGCAGAATGCCGAAAAGAAGCTCTCCGAACTCCTCACAGCAACAGGTATGCTTGCCTGTGGCGAGGACTTGGGGATGATTCCCGACTGCGTGCCTGAAGTTATGAATAAGTGGCGGATACTCTCGCTTGAGATGCCTATGATGGACAAGGGTCGTCCCTGGCCCCATCTGTCGGTGTGCACATCATCGTCGCACGACGTTCAGACACTGCGCGAACAGTTCGCAGATTCGCATTCAGGCGAAGATCCGGCTCCCTGGCAGATTCGCAGGATACTATCCGGCATTCTGGCTTCGGATTCGATTCTTGCAATCCTGCCCTTGCAGGACTGGCTTGCCCTAAGCGCAAAACTGCGTAACAGCGACCCCCGGGCAGAACGCATCAACCAGCCTGCCGATCCCAATCACCACTGGAGATGGCGCTTGCACCTTCCTCTTGAAGAAATGTCCGCAGACACCCCTCTCAGCACCGAGGTCTGCTCACTTATTAAAGACTCTAACAGATTCAATTACTGATGTCACGATTCAAACTATGTTTTCTGACGATACTTGCGGCTTGTCTTAGTGTGTCCGCACAGAACGTCTATTTTGCAGGAGAACCTGAAAAATCACTTAAGAAAGCCCTGACAAGAGATGGCTACAAAGTTGTTAAAGCCCTTGATAATGCACATCTTGCAATAGTAGATGGCAGAGCTCCCGTGAGTCCCGCTTTAAGAAGCGAGATTAACTCATTTCTGGAGAGCGGCGCAGGCAGTGTCATCTTCCTCGGGCAAAGGGCCTTCGACTACAGTCCTGCTCCCTTCGACGAGATGCTGGTAGCTGATTTTTCAAAGAAGTCGGGATGGGAGTTCATTGAAGACAGACGCGAAAAGAAGCCGAGATTCACCGAAAGCCCTGCACTCAGCCTTACAAACGACCATAAGGGCCGCCCTGCCGTTGAACTCAAGACAAAAAAGGATTGCAGCAAGGACTGCTTCATTCAGATAAATGCCGACACTCCCCTTCCCGACGGGCACGATGTACTCCTGTTCAGCGCAAAGGGCAATGAGTGGATGGATGTGCTGTCGGCAGAAATCACTGATGCCTCGGGAAATGTCTGGATCAGTTTCGTCCCTTTGAGCTGCGAATGGGCAGACTATGCTCTGCCCCTTGCCGACTTCCTGCCGCTCGGAAGACAGCAGGGAGATCCTGCACAAAGCCTGAAAGCCTCTGAGATCAAGCAACTCAGGCTCGGAACCAATATCAGTGTCATCTGGTACGAGCAACCTACCTTGCTCGCTCTGGGACAAGTGCGGCTTGCACGCAACGCTGCTCCCTACTCCGCCCCCGAGTCGTCGCTTCAGAGGGTGAAGGTGCCCTTTGAAAAATGCGGTACAGCAATCCCCGAGGATATCTACGACCCCGTCTGGAGAGCTGCAAATCCCTGGGATGTATCTCAGAACGAGGCTGATACCAAGATAGGCAACTACAGCAAGAAAGACCGCGAGAGCCGTATCGTCAAGACAGGATGCGGAACCCTGGAGTTCTTCCCCGAAGGAAAACGCCAGGGCGGAGCAGTGGCTCTGTTCCCGGAGTGGGAGCCGAAGATGGCTTCTGACATACTTGAGGCAGCATCGAAGATGACCAGAACCCCGATGTGCGTTTCAACAAGGATGAATATGAAAGATGGGCGCGCCCAGCTCACCGTATGGATGCGTAACCCTCTCGACACTCCCCTGAAAGGCAAGCTGAAAGTCAATCTTTCAGACCTGCTCCAGAAAGAATCGTCCTGTTCACTCCAGGAGCGCGGGATTACTGCAAAGGTGTGCATACTCCCCGAGATTCCAGAAGGCTTTCCCTCTTCGCGCTTCGACTGGAGCGTGACGCTGGACACTGCCGGCTCGGAGGACGTGCTCGGGGGTACGATTGACCTTGAAAGGGCTCTGATACTGGCCTGCAAGCATCTTGTACTCAACCAGAAGAATCTGCCTGACGGCCGTATCTCCAACCATTACTTCGGCGACGCCTACGGAGTCAGGGCTATGCTCATCCTCGTCTGGAACGCCCGCAGAGACCCTGCTTTCATAGAAAGGCACGCCGACTTGCTCAATGGCGGCGCTCTTCTGGACGAAATCGAGAACGCAGCTTACCGCTGGCTGGATATGATGTGCGACAGGCAGCACCCCGACGGTCTTATGTATATGGGATACAGCGAGCCCCGCTCTTCGAGCAATGTCGCTGATATGGGCGAGATTACCACCTGCGTATTCCAGGTCCTGAAGTACGTCGGCGACCCGGTTCGACGCAATCGCTACGAAGAATGCTTCGAGAAAACCGTGAAGTGGATGGAGAACTTTTACATTGCCGACGAAGAGGATTCTGAAGAGGTTCGCAGGAACTGGAGCAAGTACGTTACAAAAAAGCACGAAGACCAGATTGGACGCTACGGGCTCGGTATGATGGGAAGCAAGCGGAGGACTTACGGGCCGATATGGGTAAACGAACTGATTATGCCCGCGCACTGCATACTGGCATTCTACGGCAACCCTGAGCAGAAAGCCTTCTTCCGCCCCATCTTCGACCGCAATTCCGACTATATGATGACCCAGAGTTACTCCTCCAACCACTATTACCACGCCGAATCCACCTTCTGGCACTGGTATGTCACTCCCAGCGAGAGCCGCAAGGCCCTTCTGGAGGAGAATATGACGCGCACTATGCTCGGTGAACGCTTCAAGGGAAATCCTATGGAGCCATATGACCGGGGTGGAAGGTCGGCTATGAACGCAATGCCCCTGCTTTACTATCAGAGACATATCTCGGATAGCCCCGAAATCAGGGCTGTGCTTCTGAAATACCTTTGGTCATTTGCGGAACTGGGTTCATATCACGCAATAGAGAGGCTCTCGGAGGCCTTCCCAAAAGCCATTCACGGCGAGGGTATTGCGGCATCTAAATTCGCAGGGCACAGCGCAATATGGGCCGTCGAAGCCCTTTGGCCAGACAGCACCCTGCTCTAAGCTATTTCTGAAAGTTCAAGCCAGCGCAGTTCCTTGAGGTCAAGTTCCTCCTTCAGCTGCGAGTAGCGCGCAGAGGCTTTGGAGATTGCCTCATAATCTGAGACAGTTCCGGCGAGAAGGGCTTCTATTTCGGCTTTCTCCGCATTCAGGGCTTCCATTTCCCTTTCCAGAGAAGCCATCTCCTGCTGCTCGCGGTAACTGAGCCTGCGTGGTCGCTGCCTCTGGGATTGCTGCCTTTGAATAGCTCCCTCCGAAGGCCCTTGGGACGTACGCCCGAGGGCTTTCTTTTCGGCTTCGAGGTCTTTGATGAAACTTCGGTATTCGGTATAACCTCCTATGAAGTCCCTGACGACTCCCTCACCGCAGAAGACAAGCAGATGTTCGGCTATCCTGTCAAGGAAATGCCTGTCGTGAGTTACGATAACCAGAGCACCCTTGAATTCAAGAAGGTATTCCTCAAGTACATTCAGGGTTACTATGTCAAGGTCATTGGTAGGCTCGTCAAGAATGAGCAGATTGGGATTCTGAAGCAGGATTGTCAGAAGATAGAGCCTCCGTTTTTCGCCTCCGGAGAGTTTCTCGACCCGGGTATTCCACATATCCGCCGGGAAGAGGAAGCGCGAGAGCAGATGCCTGTCAGGAACAATGTCCATAACCGTATCCTGAGGGTTGAACTCCATCCCCCGCTGGCGGTAGTAACCAATCTGGAGGGTGGTAGAGCGCTCTATGACTCCCGAATCGGGCTCGAGAGCCCCGGTAAGAAGATCAAGAAAGGTGGTCTTACCTACTCCGTTGGCTCCGACTATTCCAACCCTCTCCCCTCTCTGGAACTTATAGCTGAAGTCCTTAAGGTAGGGCTGTCCTGAATAGCTGAAACTTGCTCGCACGCAGTCTATGACCTTTCCCCTCAGGCTTGTCCCGGTCTTTACCTCGCTCATATCAACCGACTTTCGCACATAAACCTGCTCTGAACGCTCTTTGAGTTCCCAGAATGCCTGCTTGCGATATTTGGCCTTTCCGCTGCGGGCACAGGGTGTCGCGTGCATCCATTCAAGTTCGCGGCGCAGTACATTACGCACCTTTTCGGTCTCGGCGTTGTAATTGGCTACCCTTTCTTCGCGCTTTGTAAGATAGTTCTCGTAATCGCCCTTGTAGATGTAAACCGAACCGCTGTCCATCTCCATCACGGTGTTGCAGACCCTGTCGAGGAAGTATCTGTCGTGGGTTACCATAAAGAGGGTGGATCGGCTTCTCTTCAGGGCAGTCTCGAGATATTCTATGGCATCAAGGTCGAGATGGTTGGTAGGCTCGTCGAGAATCAGGAAATCGGCATCTCTAGCCAGCAGCTCGACAAGGGCCACCCTCTTGACTTCTCCTCCCGACAGCTGACCCATCTTCTGGGCAGAATCCAAAGCAAAATCACTGAGGTAACGTCTGATTCTCAACTCATAGTCGGCAACTGCCTCAGGGGTGAGCCCATCGGTAAAGCGCCTGATTGAAGAATCTACGCTTGATTCAGGGTCGTAGTCGTATTCCTGTTCGAGGAAGGCTATCTCTATCTGACGGAGAAACTTTACGCTTCCGCCCGAATCGGACTTGTCCTTCCCGGCGAGTATGCGAAGCAGCGAGGTCTTGCCGGTACCATTGGGAGCAATCAGCGCAACCTTGTCTCCTTCGTTGATATTGAAGGAAATATGGTCGAAGAGGACCTTGGGCCCGTAGGACTTTGAGATGTTCTCTATCTGGAGGTAACTCGGCACTTCGCTTCAGAAAACAAGTTGAGCAGAAATGGGGAAATGGTCGGAGATGAAGGTCCTTTCAAGATATTCCTTATCTTCGGTACGGTAGAGTATGCAGCTGCTGAAGCCGCTGTAGAAGATATGATCTATAATCTTTGATTTCTTTCCCCAACCATGGAAGGTTCCTTTATTGTCGGAGACAGCCGCTCTCTGGCGGGCATTGCGCAGCTGCTCCCCTATCCTGAGCATAGGCTCCTGATCTTCGGTAAGGTTGAAATCTCCTGTCAGGACTACCGGAAGGCCGTCTTTGTTGATCTGAGCGATGCGTTCGAGCAGAAGAGCGGCACCTTTAGCCTGGGCTTCCTTGCCCTTATGGTCGAGGTGAGTGTTGACGAAAAGGAACTTGAGGCCGCTTTCCTTATGCTTGAATACGGCCCAGGTGGCAATTCGCTTGCAGGCTCCGTCCCATCCCTTCGAAGGCTTGTCTGGGGTTTCGCTAAGCCAGAATGTTCCGGATTTCTTGAGCGAGACCTTCTTTTTGTTGTAGAAAACGGGAACCATCTCACCCTCCTTGCGTCCGTTGTCTCTGCCGACTCCCACGTAGCGGTAACCGGGGCAGCATTGAATAAGGTAATCGGCCTGAAAGGTACGCACTTCCTGAAGTCCGATTACATCGGGGTTGCAATCAAGAAGCATCATTGCCGAGGCCGGAGCCCTGTATTGCCAGGAATTGGGACCGTCATCGGCGAGTCCTTGCCGGATGTTATATGACATCACTTTAATTTGTCGGGGCTCCTCCTGTCCCCTTCCGCTCAGGGGAAGTCCCGACAGGAGAATGAGGGCCAATGCTGAAATGCTGCGAAGAATAGATACCATATAAAAGGATTGATTCTGCAAAAGTACTGAAAAAATGTTACTTTTGCCGACTAATAAAATGGTCAGTATGGCAGAGACAACATTTTCAGAGTTAGGCAGAATCGGAGCTATCCGCAATCTGT
Source organism: Bacteroidales bacterium (assembly GCA_029009115.1). Classification (GTDB taxonomy): domain Bacteria; phylum Bacteroidota; class Bacteroidia; order Bacteroidales; family UBA932; genus Cryptobacteroides. The sequence continues at coordinate 10,356 of JAQXJU010000075.1, forward strand.
TTGAAGGCAGCCCCTATAAGGCGTTCGATGACCTTTCGTTGGCCGCGCAGGCCGGAGAACAGATTCTCTCCTGCTCGAAACTCCTTCTCGAAGGGATAGACTTCGACCTTGTTTACTTCCCTCTCAAGCATCTCGGATACAAGAGCGTAGTGGCTGTTACCGGGGAACTATATGCCGGTATGGCGAGCCCCGAGACTCTGAGCGTGGTTCTAGGTGTCTCGGCAAAACTCGACTATTCCCAGATTAGCGAGCTATGGCAGGGGATGCTGGCCGCCTGCACCGAACACGGTTTCAAAAAGATAGCACTCGACCTGCAGCCTTCCCAAAACGGGCTCAGCATTAGTCTCAGCGCCTGCGGAAGGATTTCGCCGGAGACAGTATCAAATCGCCCCTCCCCCAAAACCCGCGACCTCGTTTGCGTAACAGGCAGGCTGGGCGCAGCCTATCTGGGGCAGATGCTGCTCGAAAAGGAGAAACTGCGTTTCGATTCGGGGGCCAGCGAGCGATCCGAAGAGCTCGAGAAGAACAAGATGCTGGTGGCGGCCTACCTCAAGCCCGAACTTCCCCAGAACCTGCCTGCACGCCTGCAGGAAGCCGGAATGCTGCCCTCGGCAGGATGTCTTGTGAACCGTGGGCTGGCCGATGCGGCCCTTCGTCTGGGCAGGCAGACAGGGCTCGGAGTCAAAATCTATGCTGAAAAGATACCCTTCGAGGGCAATTCCTTCGCGGTGGGCAAGGAACTTGACATCGACCCTGTATCGGCCGCAATGAACGGAGGAGACGACCTCCAGCTGCTCTTTACCATCCCCATACTGCAGGCTGAAGAGTTCCGCAAGGAGTTCCAGACCTTCGACATCATCGGGCACCTTGCCCTGAGCGAGGCCGGCACAGTGCTCGTTCTGCCTACCGGAGTCGAGATGCCCCTGACCGCCCAGGGCTGGTCAGATTAAGACTTTGCCTTGACCCCTATATTGTAGCTCATTCCGAGAGATTCGATTTCCATCAGGAAACTCGAAGACGGAGCTATGCTGAATTTCTTTGACTTGAACTCTATCCTGTACTGGGTTTCAGGATCATACAGGTATATGTACAGAGGTATGGTCCCGGAGTTGGCCTTGATGACGGAGAGAAGGTTCTTTCTGAATTCAGGAGTGAGCATTGGAGTGCTGACATTCAGACTGATTCCGGTCAGATACTCTGATGCAATGTTCCCGAGTAGGCTCATCTTCTTGATAGACAAACCAAAGGGTGCAGTTTTGCCTGCCGCCGCATCTTCAGGCTTCAAGCGATATCTCTCCTTAATCTCAGCCTCGATGAACAGATGCTCCTGAGGCTTCATATACTTCATAAAGGACTCGTAATCCTTACCCCAGAGTGCCAGCTCGTATGAGCCGTTGTAATCTTCAAGAACAGCCTTTCCACCCGGCTTGCCAGATTTGGTGACGGTGTTGGTAAAACTGACCACGGTACCAGCAAAATTTACCGCTGCAGGGCTGCGCTTCTCGTCACATTCAGCAATCTTCTCGGGCAGAGACGACAGGTCGCAGTTGGTAAACTGATTAATCTCAAATTCGTATCTGTCAAGAGGATGTGAGCTCAGGTACATACCGCAGAATTCCTTCTCTTTCTGAAGATACTCCAGAGAAATACTTGCTTCCTGCGGGGCCTTTGGCATTTCGGGACGAACGGGTTTCATCTCCTCGCTCTCGCCGAAAAGAGACGTGGCAGCATCTATGACATCATTGCGGTACAGGTCTGCATAGCGGACCAGTTCGTCGATGAACAGATTGCCCGAAGCCATAGGAGTAAAGAACTGTGAACGGCTGTAACCGAATGAATCAAAGGCTCCTGAATAGACAAGGGTCTCAAGCGAGCGTCTGTTGATCTTGCCTGAAAGTCTCTCCATAAAGTCCCATACATCCTTGAAGGGACCACCTGCATTTCTCTCGTTGAGCAGGAACTCGACCACGTTTTCTCCGAAGCCTTTCAGACCTCCGAGACCGAAGCGGATTTCACCCTTCCTGTTGACCGTGAACCACGACAGACTCTCATTCACATCGGGAGTAAGCACGGGTATCTTGTGGAATTTGCAGTCCGTCATTACTTTCTTGAGTTCCGTCATATTGGACAGGTTGCAGGAAAGGTTGGCCGCAAGGAATTCGGCAGTATAGTGAGCCTTGAGCCAGGCAGTCTGGTAACTCACCCAGGCATAGCAGGTTGCGTGCGACTTATTGAAGGCGTATTGGGCAAATTTTTCCCAGTCTTTCCAAATCTTGTCGAGAGTTTTTTCGGGATAGCCGTTGGCCATTCCGTTCTTCATAAACTTCTCCTTAAGCTCCAGCATCACGGATATCTGCTTCTTACCCATAGCCTTGCGGAGCTTGTCGGCTTCTCCCTTCGTGAAAGATGCCAGTTTGCGGCTAAGAAGCATCACCTGCTCCTGATAGACCGTGATTCCATAGGTTTCGGCCAGATACTCTTCCATATCCGGGAGGTCATATTCTATGGGCTGGCGGCCTTGCTTGCGCTCGATGAAGTCAGGAATGTAATCCATAGGACCGGGGCGATACAGGGCATTCATAGCAATCAGGTCCTCGAAGCGCTCGGGCTGAAGTTTCTTCAGGTTCTCTCTCATTCCGGGGGATTCGAACTGGAAAACACAGATTGTATCGCCGAGGCTGTAAAGGTCGAATACCTTCTTGTCATCGATAGGAATGTCCTCAATATCGAACTCGATTCCGTGGCGGAGCTTGATGTTCTTCTGGCATTCCTTGATTATCTGCAGGGTAATGAGCCCCAGGAAGTCCATCTTGAGCATTCCGACGTCCTCGATGTAGTGGCCGTCATACTGCGACGTCCACACATTCCTGCCGGTTTCCTTATCAACAGACAGGCATATAGGAATGTAATCCGTCAGATTTCCGCGTCCGATGATGGTAGCGCAGGCGTGCACTCCGACCTGGCGTATGCATCCTTCAAGCTGCTGGGCATAGTATAGGACTTCCCTTACGGTTTCGCTTCCGTGCTCGAGCTCATTCTTCAACTCAGGAACCAGCCTGTAGCAGTTCTTGAGGGTAATCTTCACGTCGGTGTCTTCAAGACCCTTCTGGAAGTGCTTAATTTCCTTTATCTTGCTGCCGGGATGCTCGGGGTCATCGATCTCGACTTCCTTATCGACGGCTTTGAATCCGGGAAGGAGTTCGTCGAGCTTGGGGTTGAAGGGATATTCCTTCTCCACCTTTTCTGAAAGATGATCGGGAATCATCTTCGTAAGGCGGTTTGACTCTTCTATCGAAAGCCGGCTTATGCGCGCCACGTCCTTGATAGCACTCTTGGCGGCCATTGTACCGAAGGTTATCACTCTGGATACATGGTCTGCACCATAGCGTTTTTCAACGTAATCGTGCGCTGCGACAAGATTCTCGAAATCCACGTCTATATCAGGCATACTGATACGGTCGGGGTTCAGGAAACGCTCGAACAGAAGATTGTAACGTATGGGGTCGAGGTTGGTGATACCAAGGCAGTATGCTACGACGGAACCTGCGGCTGAACCTCTTCCAGGCCCTACCAGATAGCCTTCTTTTCGCGATGCCGCTATGTAATCCTGAACTATGAGGAAGTAATCGGGGAAGCCCATTCGGCTGATGGTCTTCAGCTCGAAAATGATTCTTTCGCTCTGTTCCTCGCTGAGAGTGTCACCATAGCGCTTTCGGGCTCCCTGATAGGTCAGATGGCACAGATATGCCACAGAATGGCAGAATTCGTCGCCGCGATAGGTCTTTGTTCCGTCTTTAGAGATGCTGTATCGGCCTTCTTCGATGATATCCGAGTATCTGTCCATCTCTTCGTCTATACGGCTCAAAAATGCGCCTTCTATTTCATATTTAGGCAGGACGTGCCCCCTGTCTATCTCGTAACGCTCGATTTTGTCGGCTATGGCAAGGGTGTTGGTCAGGACCTCGGGATGGTCGGGGAACAGGGCAGCCATCTCTTCCTCAGACTTCAGGTACTCCTGCTGGGTGTACCTCAGGCGCTTGGGATCGTCATAGTTGGAGTTGGTCGTCAGGCATATGAGTCTGTCGTGAACGGGACCATCCTCCTTGCGCAGGAAATGAACGTCATTGGTAGCAACGACCTGCACCCCCAGTTCCGAGGCAAGAGTGAAGATGACCTCATTCGACCTCTTCTGGCATTCGTACACCTCTCGAATTTTGGCGTAACTCTCCGGAGGAAGCCCTTCGAGCTCGGTCTTGTGCAACATCACCTCAAGATAATAGTCATCTCCGAAGAGGTTCTTGTGCCAGAGTATAGCCTCTCTTGCGGCATCAAGGTCACCCGCGATGATGTCCTTCGGGATTTCGCCGGCAAGGCAGGCCGAACAGCATATCAGATTGTCGTGATACTTCTCCAGTACCTGGTGCGATACTCTCGGCTTGCCGTAGTACATTCCCTCGATATGACCTGTGGAGACTATCTTCATCAGATTCCTGTAGCCTTCGTAATTCTTGGCAAGCAGAATCAGATGGTAATAGCTTCTGTGCTCGGTGTCCTTAAGGGTATGGTCGTAGTGACGGGTCACATACACCTCGCACCCTATGATGGGCTTGATGCTCTTGTGCTTGCCAGCAAACTTCATAAACTCCTTTACACCGTACATATTGCCGTGGTCAGTGATGGCAACGGCAGGCATTCCAAGTTCCTCAACCCTGTCGAACAGTTTGGGAATAGACGACAGACCGTCAAGAATAGAATACTGGGTATGAAGATGAAGATGTACGAAGGACATAGCAGGCTATATTGAGAAACAAATATACACAAAATAGCCCGACCTTTCTTTAGGGCCGGGCCATTTGTTGATAACTTTTGAAGGAGCTACTTCTTTGCTGCTTTCTTCTTGAGAGCGGCCAGAGTGCTGTCGTACATCACAGGTGTACCGATCATAATCGAACCGTAGGTTCCGATAATAACACCAAGGCAGAGAGCCACCGACAGACCTCTGATCGACTCGCCTCCGAAGAGGGCTATGGCGAGCATAGGCAGGAGGGTAGATACCGAGGTATTGACCGTACGGGTCAAAGTCTGGTTGAGAGACTTGTTGACCATATCCGTGAGGTCATCATTGGGATGCAGCTGCAGGTTTTCGCGGATACGGTCGAAAATAACCACGTTATCGTTGATGGCGTATCCGATGATGGTAAGGATAGCTGCGATGAAGGTCTGGTCAACGTCAAGGTTGAAGGGCAGGATTCCGCTGAACAGCGAGAAGAAGCCGATGATGATGACTGAAGTGTGGACAAGTGATACCACACCGCCAAGACCCCAGTTCCATCCCTTGAACCTCCAGGCAATGTATGCGAAGATGATCAGCAGGGCGAGCAGCACAGAGATAACGGCACTGCGCTTGATGTCGCTGGCTATCGAAGCACCGACCTTGTCGGAAGAAATGATACCGTTGGGGTTGTCGAGAGTGGAGACGAAGTTCTCGAGAGTGAGATCCTCCTTGAAGGAATCTTTGAGAGCCTCGTACAGCAGACCTTCGATTTCGGTATCAACCGCCGAAGACTCATCCTTTACCTTGTATGAAGTGGTAATCTTCATCTGGCTCTCGCCACCGAACTGCTTTACCTCAACAGAGGACTCGGGATCTGCGGCATTGAAGGTTACGTTGACCTTGGCGCGTATATCCTCCGCAGTTACAGGCTGGTCGAAGCGTACCACATAGGTGCGGCCTCCGGTAAAGTCAACACCGTAGGTGAATCCCTTGAATGCGATGGAAGCAACTGAGATGAGAATCAGGACACCCGAAAGGATGTAAGAGAACTTACGGGCTCCGATGAAGTTGATATGGGTATTCTTGAGGAAGTTGGCCGAGAACTTGCTCTCGAAGCTGATGCTCTTGCCTTTGGACACACGGGCCTCGAAGACCAGACGTGTGATGAAGATGGAGGTCAGAACAGAAGTGATGATACCGATGATGAGGGTGGTGGCAAAGCCCTTGATGGGACCGGAACCGAAGAAGAACAGAACCAGACCTGTGAGCAGGGTAGTCACCTGGCCGTCGATAATTGCCGAGTATGCGTTGCTGTAACCGTCTGCAATGGCCTTGCCGAGACCCTTTCCGGCCTTGAGTTCTTCCTTGATGCGCTCGTAGATGATAACGTTAGCGTCAACAGCCATACCCAGAGTCAGGACGAGACCCGCAATACCGGGCAGTGTCAGGACTGCGCCGAAGCTCGTGAGGGTGCCGAACAGGAGTACGACGTTGATAAGAAGGGCCAGGTCGGCTGCGACACCTGCTCCGCGATAGAAGAAGAGCATATATACGAGAACCAGCAGGAAGGCAATCAGGAACGAAATGAGACCCGACCTGATGGACTCTGCACCGAGGGAAGGACCTACGACCTGCTCCTGAACGATGGTGGCAGGGGCGGGAAGCTTACCGGACTTGAGGACGTTGGTAAGGTCAGTGGCCTCGTCAACGGTGAAGTGACCGGTAATGGAAGAAGAACCTCCGGTAATCTCGGTCTGGACGGTAGGATATGAATAGACGGTTCCGTCGAGGACAATGGCTATCTGCTTGCCTATGTTCTCCTTGGTAAGGCGTGCCCAGATATTGGCACCTTCGGCGTTCATTGTCATCGAGACACCAGGCTCACCGCCACGCTGCTCGTTGTAGTCAACACGGGCGTCGGTTACGACACCTCCGTCAAGGGGAGCCTTTCCGTCACGCGAAGAAGCCTTGATTGCAACGAGCTCATAAACATTGCCGTTTCCGACATACTCGCTGGGCTTTACCGACCACATAGGGCGGAATTCCACAGGGAAGATATCAGCTACACGGATATCTGCGAGGAGCTTGTTGACACGTGCAGTATCGCCACCGTGAGCATAACCAATACAGGCATTTCCACGGGCCTGTGAGGGCTGGAGGACGGCAAACAGAGGGTTGGCCTTCCTGTAGGCTGCCATATCGTCGGCTTCGGCCTGCTGCTCCTTGAGAGCTTCGGCAACCACGTCACCGGTCTGCTCTGCAGGGGCTTCTTCGAGCTCGTCCTGAGCGGCATAGCTCGCAAGAACGCGGTTGGCCTCAACGAGATAAGGATAAATCTCAGAGTTGTCGTATGTTGTCCAGAACTCGAGCGAGGCGGTTCCCTGGAGGAGCTTGCGCACGCGCTCGGGCTCCTTTACACCGGGAAGTTCGACAAGAATCTTACCGCTGTTGCCTATCTTCTGGATCGAAGGCTGGGTAACGCCGAAACGGTCGATACGGTTGCGCAGGACATTGAAGGAGTTGGCAATGGCGCTCTCGGCCTCGGCACGGATGACAGCGATGACTTCCTCGTCAGAGGACTCGGGACGGATACGGTCGCGCATCTCGTAGGTTCCGAAAATCTGGGCAAGCTTTGTCCCGTTGGAAACCTCTTTCCAGGCAGCTGCAAAATGGTCGATGAGGTCGCCCTGGCTGGTCACGCTGCGCTGCTTTGCAAGCGAAACGGCCTGGAGGAACTCAGGAGTCTGGTTTCCGCCGGCAAGAGCCTTGACAAGGTCTTCGAGCTGAACCTGAAGCATAACGTTCATACCACCCTTCAGGTCCAGACCGAGGTTGATTTCCTTGGCCTTGACATCTTTGAACGTATAACCGAAATACACTTTCTCGGCAGAAATGGAATCAGTGTACCATCTGGTCCTCTCCTTTCTGATGGAGTCCAGGTAGAAAGCCTGATCCGCTTCCGCCACTTTCTTGAAGGCGGGTGTCTGCTGGATGGCCTCAACTGCGTTTTCCGCATACTTGGCAGCCTTCTTCTCGTGGATGCCGGTAACGGCCGTGAAGGACAGCTGCCAGAGGCAGGCAATCACAAGCAGGATCGCCACAAGTCTGATTGCACCTTTGCTTTGCATATTCTTGATTGTTTTTAAAGTTTCAGTCGTGTGTTACTACAAGGGGTGCAAATTTACACTTTTTTTCCAAGAAATACATTTTCTTATACTTATTTCTTAATTTTGCAAGGTTTTACACTATTCTAAAGCCTTGGTTAGAATCTTTGCCCGCATATCCCTGCTAGTGTTCGCGGCCCTTGTTCCGGCTGCAGCAAGCCTGTATGCCCAGACTCCGGCAGAGAAAATGAAAGCCAAGGTGGATTCTCTGCGCGAGGCGGCCCTCAAACCACAGCCCAGGCAGGAAGAACGCAGAGACAGCATCAAACTGCAGTCCATAGACCCAAAGATGGACGCCGCCATCGACTCGCTGCTGTCGATACCTGTTGATTCATCCATCTTCAAAGGCGAATACATCTCGCTGTCGGCCATCGAAATCGAGGACCTCTGCCAGAAAGGAAGGCTGTACGCCGAAGAGTACGACTTTGACGAAGCCTTCAACTGTTTCGAGAAGGCCTTCTCGCTCAGCAGAGATTCGCTTCAGAAACTTACCATACGTGAGATGATGCTCGAGCAGGAGAATGCCGTAAACCTGCGTAAATACTGCTCCAAGCCTACGGTAGTGGCCCGTCAAGTATTCCCTCTGAAAGACTTCTTCCTCTACTATCCCCTTCAGGACCACGCGTGGAGGCCTGCTCCGAACGTTCTTGACCCCGACGGGGGAGAGTTCAGCAGGGCAATCTACGCTCCCGAAAGGTCGAAGGAAATCATCTTCTCTGCCCAAGACAGCCTCGGGAGGCGCGGCATTATGCGCACGGCCTGGGCAGATACGGCCTGGACAAGCCCTTCTCTCCTTCTTGAAGGAATGATTCCCCCCGAGAATGAAATCTATCCCATGCTCTGCGGGAACAAACTCTATTTTGCCTCAAAGGGCCTGTACGGGATTGGCGGATACGACATTTATGTATCGGTCTGGGATGAAGAGGCTGAAGGTTGGAGCGTACCCGAGAATCTGGGCTTCCCCTACAATTCGCCCTACGACGATTTTCTCTTCATCAACTCCGATGACGGAAAGTATTCTATCTTCGCTTCGAACCGGGAATGCCCTCCCGACAGCGTATGCTTGTATGTACTTGAATACGAGCCTGTTCCTGTTCGCAGCAGCGTTGATGACGCTTCCGAACTCTACAGGTTGTGCTCACTTGTTCCCAGCTACGACCTCAAGAAAGTTGACAACAGCGCAGCAATGTCCCAGGGTAACGGTGACGAACAGACCCGGGCCTATATCGAAAAGATGAGCGAACTGAGGGCACTCAAGGATACCCTTTCGATACACCACAAGGAACTGGAAGAACTACGTGCAAGGTATAATAGCGCCACAGACTGGCAGAGGGTCAATCTTGCCGACGAAATCGTAAGCAAGGAGGCCCAGCTTCCTGCAATTCAGAAGCGCATAGACACAACAGGAAAGGAACTCCAGCAGATAGAGATGGAGTTCCTTATGAACGGGGTTGTGATTGATGCGGGAAAGGCCGTTGCCGAATCGGACAAGACTATCGTGGGAGTTGACAAGTCCTACACCTTTACCCGCAAGAATCCGGGATATCCCTTGTAGCGCTACTTTTTGACTTCGGCCTCGTACCCAAGCTTTCTGATGGCTTTGCCGAGAGTTTCGACATCGGTCTTCTTGGGATTGTACACAATCTTGACCGTCTTTTCTGCAAGCTTGATATCAAGTCCGAGCACTCCCTTTTCAAAAGAAAGGTTCTCACGGACTTTTACGGCGCATTTCTCACAGTCCATTGTGGTTACAAAGGTAACTTCAGCCTTTGAGGCCTTGTTGCTTTTCTTTGCCCTTGCGTCGGCACCGACAGGAGATAGCAGCAGGGCAGCAGCTGCCAGGATAGCAATGATTTTTTTCATAACTTATCAGTTTTCCAAATTGTTACTCTAATTCCAGCATATATTCTGGTTCCCATCAGCGGACCCCAGACGCAGCTGGCGTCAAATCCGGGGTTGAAAGGGGAGTCTGCTCCTATGATGGGGTCCTTCTGCCTGTAACCAGTAAGGTTCTCTCCTCCGAGGTAGATGTCAAAGCCCTTGAAACGGCGGGTTACCTGGGCATACAGCAGGGGATAGGTCTCGGTATATCCGCTGGGATATTTGTCCTTCATGATGTCCCAGACCTTGCAAGGGCCGTTTGCAGAAGCAGTGAAGTCGAATATCCACTTGCTGAGGTTAGTGGAGTACTGAAGGTTCAGCACAGCCTTGAACTTGCTCGTCATCGGCTTTTCCCGGGTCACGAAATAGTCACCCCGCAGGAATTGCTGTGTCGCATCAGTATAGCGTCCCGTCAGCGTCACTGTGAACCGTTCCACGGGTTCCATCGAGAAATCCAGCTGAAAATTGTGAGAAACGGACTGCCCGCCGTAGTAAAAGGTGATTGCATCCGGGGTATGGTCGTAGTCGCAGACCATCTGCTTCAGAAAATCTGTCCTGAAATAGTCGGCGCTGAGGTAAGTGCTCGATCCGCTTCCGAAGGGGAGATACCAGGTGGCGCTGACCCCCGCTGTGATGGCATCCTCAAGGTTGTGCTTGAGAAAATCGCCCTCGAAAACCTTTGACGTCGAAAGAACTCCGAAATTGTCGATGACAGGATTTGAATAGCGTATCCCACGTCCGGCATTCGCTCGCAGGACAAGGTCTTCGACTGGTGCCCATTTCAGCGTCATTCTCGGAGAAACCTTCAATCCGTTGTCCTTGAACCAGTCGGCACGAAGTCCGAGTATGGCCGAAAATTTGTCACCTGCGTGGTAGGTGTATTCCGAGAACACTCCCGCGGTATTCAGAACAGTCCTGCGGACAAGAGGGTCTGCCGAATATGAATCAAATGCTCTCAACAGATTCTCGTTATACACATCCAATACATTTGAAAGGCCTAAAGTAAACTTATGACTTTCAGAAATCTGCTTCTGTAAAAGCAGGTTTACAAAGGCTGACTGCTGCTTGGCATCATAGGTAGTCAGTCCGAAACTGCTGTCCATATTCTGATAATTCCAGTCGGCGACAAGTGCTATGCTTGAAGCGGAGTCATCGCTGATTGGAAGCCCTACCTTCAGGTAGGCATCCAGCGAACGGTTCAGTATATCCGACTGCCAGGGGTTTGCAACCGTGGACAGTTGACCTCCCTGACGATGATCCTGAAGGGCACTTACTCCGAACCTGACCTGAAGCCCCGAAGGATCATAGTAAAGCCACCTGTTGGCAAGACTCATCTGAAGCCCGGTAGGGTCGTCGCGGAACTTGTCTCCGTTCATATCCATTGCGTTGGCATTTCCGTCGATATGCCCGAGTATGACTGTGCTCCATTTCATCTCTTCGTCGAGTTGAATGGACGAAATCATATTCAGGTCGGCCTTGCCGTCATCCATTATCGAAGCCTGTACATAGAGGGGCTTCTCGTCGGTAGGCTTGCGATGTTCTACGTTAATCTGGCCCGTCATCGACTCCACTCCGTTGATGACCGAGGCAACACCCTTACCAATCTGAATGCTCTCAAGCCACTGACCTGGGATGTAAGTAAGCCCGAAAGGAGCTGACAATCCGCGCATTACAGGACGGTTCTCGTCGAGCATCTGGGTATATATACCGCTCTGGCCGAGAAGCCTTATCTGCCGAGCTCCGGTAACAGCATCTGAATATCCAACGGTAACGCTGGCCGAGTTTTCAAAACTCTCGGCCAGATTGCAGCAGGCCATCTTGCACAAGCCCGCGGCCGAGATAACCTCTGCCTTGAAATCTTTGCCTCTGGGAATATAGTTGCCGGCCTGAGTCGCTACTTTGACTGTGGCCTGAAGGCTGTCTCTGCGTTCTCCGTATATTCCGGTAGTGTCGGGCATCTGAGCGAAAAGAACTGCAGGAATGCCCATAAACGCAAGTGTAAGTATTCTTTTCTTCATATCTTCATTTCTTAAGCCTCGCAAAAATAAAAATGGTGATTCGGGCATCAAACCAGAATCACCATAAATAGGTATATGTTCGTAAGGAACTTCTAGAGTTTCCTGAGCAGATTGTTCATATTTACCTTTTCGTCGATAATGGAGTGCAGTTGCTCTATGGGGACCCTCTTCTGGGCCATCGTGTCGCGATCGCGCAGAGTAACACAGCCGTCCTCGAGCGACTGGTGGTCCACTGTGATGCAGAAGGGAGTTCCGATTGCATCCTGACGGCGATAGCGCTTGCCTATGGAATCCTTCTCCTCGTACTGGCAGTTGAAATCGTATTTGAGTTCGTCCATAATCTTCTGGGCAAGTTCGGGCAGACCGTCTTTCTTTACCAGAGGGAGCACAGCAGCCTTTACGGGAGCTATGGGAGCGGGTATCGAAAGCACAACCCTGGTTTCGCCGTTCTCCAGTGTTTCTTCCTTGTAGGAGTGACTAAGCACTGCAAGCACCATTCTGTCAACACCGATGCTGGTCTCGATGACATAAGGAGTGTATGCCTTGTTCAGTTCCGGATCGAAGTACTCGATTTTCTTTCCGGAGAATTTCTGGTGGTTGCCGAGGTCGAAGTCAGTACGGCTGTGGATACCCTCGAGTTCTTTGAATCCGAAGGGGAAGTTGAATTCAATGTCGGTCGCAGCATTGGCGTAGTGGGCAAGTTTCTCGTGGTCGTGGAAACGATAGTTTTCGGCACCCATTCCAAGAGTGACGTGCCACTTCATACGCTGCTCCTTCCACTTGGCGAACCAGTCGAGTTCGGTGCCGGGCTTGATGAAGAACTGCATCTCCATCTGTTCGAATTCCCTCATACGGAAAATAAACTGGCGGGCGACAATCTCATTTCTGAAAGCCTTTCCTATCTGGGCTATACCGAAAGGAATCTTCATACGTCCTGTCTTTTGGACATTGAGGTAATTAACAAAGATACCCTGTGCAGTTTCGGGCCTGAGATAGATTATGTTCGAACCGTCGGAGGTACTTCCGATAGAAGTGCTGAACATAAGGTTGAACTGACGTACATCAGTCCAGTTGCAGGTGCCGCTGATGGGGCAGACAATGCCGCAATCTTCTATTATCCTCTTGTACTCTGCAAGGTCGTTGGCCTTTTCGGCTGCAACGTATCTGTTGTGGACCTGGTCATATTTGGCTTTCTCGCGAAGGACATTGGGATTGGTCGCGCGGAACTGCTCCTCGTCGAAGGATTCTCCGAATTTGCGGCGTCCCTTCTCGACCTCCTTGTTCATCTTTTCTTCTATCTTGGAGAGATAATCCTCGATGAGTACATCGGCACGGTATCTCTTCTTGGAGTCTTTGTTGTCGATGAGAGGGTCGTTGAAAGCCCCTACGTGCCCGGATGCCTCCCATATCCTGGGATGCATAAAGATGCAGGAGTCAATACCTACAATATTCTCGTTGAGGCGGGTCATTGCATCCCACCAGTACTTCTTTATGTTGTTCTTAAGTTCGGAGCCCATCTGTCCGTAGTCATACACTGCGGCGAGTCCGTCATAAATTTCGCTGGAGGGGAAGATGAACCCATACTCCTTGCAGTGTGCCACGAGCACTTTGAATAATTCGTCCTGTGTCATATGATACTAGTATTAAAAGCCCGCAAAGTTACATATTTTCCCTTTGAACGACAATAAGAGAGGACGTGCAAGTTCAAGAGACTGCAGCATTTCAGACACATACTCCCTCTGGAAAACCTGGGGATGGGGGAGTGTCAGTTCGGCAGTATCAAGAGTCAGATTGCCGTAGAAAAGAATATCTATGTCAATGGTTCTGTCGTGGTATATGCGTTTGCCGTCGGGACCATACTCCAACTTCTCGTCCCTGCCTAAAGACCTTTCTACGTCCTTACAGAATGAAAGAACATCGAGGGGGGGAATATTCGTTTTAAAAACCGCGGCCATATCCAAAAAATCGGGTCCTGAAAAGCCTACGGCCTTTGTTTCGATAATGGGAGAGAGTTCGAGGGGTTCTTCTCCAAGAACTTGCTGCATCAATTTGAGAGCAGCCCCCAGATAATACTTACGGTCGCCAAGATTGCTGCCAAAACTGAGGACCAGAATTTCTGACATCCTGCTATCTACATTTCAGGGTCCATCCCAAGGGCAATCCTGGCCTCGTCAGAAAGCATACTCTGGTCCCAAACCGGTTCAAAGGTAAGTTCGATGGAGCATCCTGTAATTCCTGGCGTAAGTTCAACGTTGTGCTTCACATCCTCGAGAACCTCGTCGGCCATAGGACAGTTGGGAGCCGTGAAAGTCATTTTGATGAACACATGGCGCGACTTGTCGATATTCAACTCATAAATCAGCCCAAGATCGTAGATATTCACGGGAATTTCAGGATCATAAACCTGCTTCAGAGCAAGAATGACAGAGTCATACAGGGGAGCGAGTTCCTTAACATCCTCGGGAGTAAGGACTTTGTCATTATCCTGGGCAATCTTGCGAATAGTCTCTATCATCGAGGCCAGACCCCCTGCACGGGTAGGGGAGAGGTTCTGCCTCAGGCCAATTTGCTCTACGAAGGAAAAATCGTCCGATACAATCTCCTGGGGTGTGCGGCCAGAATAGACATTGATGAGGAGCGAAATGATTCCCTTGGTGATGATGGCATCGCTGTCGGCTGTAAAGAAAAGCTGGCCATCTTGAAGAGAATAATCGAGCCAAACTCTTGACTGACAACCTTTTATCAATCTATCCTCGGTTTTCTTCTCCTCCGGGAAAGGGGCAAGACCCTTTCCAAGTTCAATAAGGTATTCATATTTGTCCAACCATTCATCGAACATAGAGAATTCGTCGATGACGGACTGTTTTGCTTCCTGAAGAGTCATTTTACTTCAACATTTTTACTGCCTTATGCAGCGATTCTATAAAATACCTGGCCTCTTCCAGAGTGTTATAGGGTGCAAATGAAGCCCTGAGCATACCTGGAACTCCAAAGCGATCCATCAGAGGTTCAGCGCACATCTGCCCCGACCTCAGAGCAATACCCATCTTATCCATAATAAGAGCAAGGTCTTCGTGATGGGCTCCCTTTACGGCAAATGAGAAAAGTGGAATCTTCTTTGAACTGTCAAGAGGGTCGCCGAACAATACCACATCGCGGCTATCACGCAGTTCCTGAAGAACATAATCGCGTACCTGGTCGCTGTAATCCTGGATATCTTTCATAGTCCGGGCTATGGCTAGCGCTTCCTTAAGAGTAGGAACTCCGGCCATATTCTGTGTACCGGCTTCGAATCGGCCAGGAATGGGTGCGTAAGTAATTGAATTCCAAGATACTGAAGCAATCATTTCGCCACCTCCCATATAAGGAGGGAGAGTATCCAGCACTTCCTTACGTCCATAGACTACACCAGTGCCGGGAGCTGCATAAATTTTGTGACCTGAGAAACAATAGAAATCGCAACCAAA
>JAQXJU010000076.1 GCA_029009115.1 Bacteroidales bacterium
GCGATATAGACGCCTGTCAGAGCATCCTGGAAGCCGTCTCTGCTCTTGAGCAGGTCGTCTGCCTGGAATTCGGTATCTGAAGTGGCCTTGAGCCAGTCTTCGCAGGAGGAGGTCAGTATGGTGAGTGCGGCAACGGCCGCAAGAAGTGTTCTTGCTTTCATCTCCTAGAATGTTGCTGTAAGTGAGAATGAAACGGTTCTTGCGTAAGGGTATGATGTCCCTCTCTCGATGTGAATCGAAGACCAGGTGTAGAGGTTGTTCCCATAGACCGATGCGCGCAGGCGGCTCAGGTTGATTTTCTTGATCAGTGAGTACGGGAACTCGTAGTAGAGCGAAAAACTCGAGAGGTTCATCACGTTGTTGAGCTGAACGAAACGGGATGTAGCCTTGGTTGGCGTATCGGCTCCGTTGCGATACTGTGCAATCTGCCCGGAGTAGTACCAGCGGTTAGAGAAAATGCGCCTGTCAACGTTATATTCGAGGCTGGTGTTCTCAATCATATCCACGAGTGTGGAATTGTATTTGTAACCTCCTCCGTAGTAGGTAAATATGACTGACAGTCCTACTCCCGAGACCTCGGCATTGAGGCCGAAGTTTCCATTGAACAGAGGATCGGAGGAGCCGTAGTTGCGAAGGTTGGTCGCCGACCACTCATCGACCAGCATTCCGTTGCTCGCCACGAATATCTCCTTGCCGGAGATGGGGTCTATTCCGAGCGAAGGCACTACCCATATCGAGTGCAGGGGCATTCCCTCATAATACTGGATGACCGGAGACTCGCTTCCGGAAGCCTTGGCCGCCTCTATCTGGCTGCTGTTGTAGTCCCGCATAGATTCGGACAGGGCGAGAATCTTGTTTTCGTTGAAGGCTATCTTGCTGAGCAGGGTAAGGTACGAGGACCTTTTCTGGAAAACTGTATAGTTCACTCCGAGTTCGACACCGCGGTTGCGCACCGTTCCGAGATTGTCGCTTACCGAACTGAATCCCACAGAGGGCAGGGTGGAGCGGTTGAAGACCAGGTTGCGGGTATCGGCCACATATGCATCGGCCGTCAGGTTGATATGTTTTGTCCTGAAGTCGAGTCCGAGATTGTATTCGAACTTTTCTTCCCACCCGAGGTCGGGGTTCTCCATATTTGCCAGGGTCGCTCCTGTAAATCCGTCGTAGTATTTGTCGTTGTAGTAGTTGTAAACAGGGAGCGACTTGTTTGTAGTGTAGTTCTGGTTACCCGAAGAACCGAGGGAGAGACGGAGTTTCAACTGTTTGAGCCAGTCGGAGGCAGGGGCCAGGAACTCTTCATTGTGGATGTTCCAGGCGAGTCCGGCACTCCAGAAGGTTCCCCAGCGGTTGTTGGTGCCGAAAACCGACGATGCGCTGCCCTTGATGGTCCCGTCGAACATATAGCGGCTCTTGTAGGAGTAACCTACGGTCATAAGGATTCCGAGATTGCGGTTCAGGCCGGCTGCTCCGGTGGGAGTGCTGTCGGAGAGATACTGCCTGGCGAAGATGATGTTGTCGAGTCTCTTGTTGGGGAAACCAGCGGCATAATGGCTCACTTCGCTGTACTTGATTTCAGAAATCGTGTACTGGGCGGTGGCAAAGACGTCGTGGTCGGAGGCGAAGGTCTTGTTGAACTGGGCCGACAAATCACCGGAATATGAAGTGTAGGAGCCTCTGGTCTGGGTATATTCGCCTTTTGTCAGGAATTGCGATTCTGTATCAAGAGTGTTCGAGAATCTGGAATGAGCGGCCGGATAGAACTCTTCGGCGCCGGTACGCTTGGTATCTATTCCGAACCGGGCCACCATCTTGAGCGACTTGAAGGGTGAATACTCGACATAGAAGTTGTCGGTAAAATCGAGATAATCGCTGGTGTTCTGCACATCAAGCGAAGCGTCGTACAAGGGATTGAACACATAACTGCTCCCGGGGCCGTACTGGTAGAACTTTCGGACCAGGTTCCCTTCCGAGTCATAAGGAGCAAAGTAGGGGTTCATCATCGAATACTCGCTGAATGAACCGTAGGGAGATTCGCTGCCGGACATCGAAGAGATGCTCATAATGTTGCGGAAAGTCCAATGCTTGTGCCTGTATGCCAGGTTCATATCGCCGGTCACAACCTCACGGAACGACCCCTTCATAACGCCCTGATTATTGTTGTAAGAAAAGGTGGTGAAGGATTTGAGTTCTCTGTTTCCGAGTTCGACCGATACCGAATGCTTGTTGGTGATACCGGTGCGCAGAGGCTTCGAAAGCCAGTATGTGCTCTTTCCCACAAGGGCCTCGGCCAGCCTATCGTTATAAACTATTTGATTTTTAAGTAGATCGGTAGTGGTTGTCACCTTCTTTTCATAGTAGCCTTCGCGTCTCTCAACCTCCAACTTCTCAAGGGCATTGCAGAGATTGTAGCTGGTCAGGTCCGGCATCTCCACCGCGATGTTTCCGGTGTAGGTCACGGCTGTCTTTCCCGAATCCAGCGATTTGGTCTCGATGACAATGACGCCGTTTCCGCCCTTGGAACCGTAGATGGCCTTGGCGGAGGCATCTTTGAGAATGGTAATGCTCTCGACCCGGTTCATATCCATATCCTGAATCTTTTCGACGGAGGTCTCGAATCCGTCCAGGATGAACAGGGGCATATTGACGTCGCTTACGAAGTTGCTCTTGAGCGAAGTGGTCTCCATACCGAGCGAAGAAGCTCCGCGAATCTGCATCGAAGTCATAGCATTAGGGTTGGATCCCTGCTCAAGGTTTTCGAGCATCATCAGCGAAGGGTCGATGTTCTTCAGTGATTCGAGAACGTTCTTGTTTCCGACCTGCTTGAGCTTGTCGGCGCTGATAGACTGCACGGCTCCTGTGAAACTGTCTGCCTTTCGGGTGTATATTCCCGTTACTACAGTAGCTTCGAGCACCTCGGCATCGGTTTCCATACGGATGAGGGCTGTATCCTTGATTTTTACGGTCTTCTTTTTGAATCCCATAGTCTCAAAGACCAACTCCGTGCATTTTCTGGAAACTATGATTCGGTAACGGCCATCGGAACCCGAGACGGTTCCACCAGAAACATTTGCGGCATCATAAACCGCTACACCAGGCAAAGGGGCATCGTTTTCATCTACGACAACTCCCACAACTGTCATTGTACCAGAGCTTTGTGCATCAACCTTGATAGAAGGCACGAGCATCAGCGACACGTAGACTGCCAGGAAAGAGAAAAGAGTCTTTGCAATAGTCATTTTCCAAACACTACTAACAAGCGTGCAATATACGAAATTTTCAAGAAATTATGGTGGTAAGGAGCGCAGGGTGGGGAGGCTGGAGGGGAAGGCTGGGGGGGAGGGATTCTTTGGGGGGGAAGGCTCGTGTGGCCGGGGTTGGGCGTTCCGTGAAATTCACCTTTCGGGCTAACCCCCTTCAGAAGGGCTTCTAAGGCACATTGCCTTTCAAGGTGAATTTCACGGGTTGGAGCAACCCTTGCCAGAAGTGCCTGAGAGGCCGATTGGGTAATCTCGTGAAATTCACCTTTCGGGTTGACCCCCGTCAGAAGGCCTTCTGGGGCATATTGTCCTTCGAGGTGGAACGACTTTGTGTCCACCTCGGAGCGTCACCCCCTCTACAGTGCCCTCAGAGGCACATCGGTCTTAGAGGTGAATTTCACCGGTTGGCGCTACCCCTGCCAGAAGGCTTTAGAGGGTAGTCAGGGAGTGGCATTCCGGGTTGAAAGGGTGAAAATTGTCAACTGCGGCCGGAAATTGTGACTGGGGGCTCTTGAGATGAAGCTATGCGGCGGATTAATCCCTGCAAGACATTCCCGGGGCCGAATTCTATGAACTCGCGGGCGCCATCTGCCAACATCGACTTGATCGACTGAGTCCAACGTACGGGGGATGTG
>JAQXJU010000077.1 GCA_029009115.1 Bacteroidales bacterium
AATTTCTAATACATTATTCCGTCGAGAGTATATGCAGATAATTCTTGCCAGCGCAAAGATAATGAGGGACTTTCCCGGCATTTCGGGATTCATCTCCACGCATCCCCGCTTCGGAGACGAGGCAGCGGCCTTTGCCGGGGAACTTGCAGGATGGACGGTTGAAGAACTTGCCGACGCATTCGGATGCAGCACCTCAATTGCGAAGCTCAACCAAGAGAGGTACAGAGTATTCGGGTCGCAGGAAGCCGAGTTGAGCCCGGCAATCTTCGCATACCACGGTCAGGCATACAAACACCTCAAGGCCGAAACCCTGACCGCTCCCGACCTTGAATGGGCCTGCTCCCACCTGTGGATTTCTTCGTGTATGTACGGGCTGCTACGACCCTCGGACCTGATTAACCAGTACAGGATGGATGGCAGTCTTTCGCTACGCTCAAGCGGAGGCATCAGGGTATCTGAATTCTGGAAGAGCAGACTCACGGATGTTCTGATTGACTCGGTCATATCCGATGACGGAATACTCGTGTACCTCGACACGGAGGAGTACCGGGCCCTTTTCGACTGGAAACGGGTCCTGGATACAATTCGGGTGATTGAGCCTTCGTTCCACGTTGTCAAAAATGGGAAGCTAACTACACCGGCGGTATGGGCAAAGACCTGTCGAGGCGCAATGGCCAGATTCATAATTGACAAGCGGCTCACCGACTGCATAGGGCTGTATGATTTCGGAGAGAACGGCTTCTGCTTCGACCCCGGACTCTCATCCTCGATGCGTCCTGTTTTCGTCAGACACTAGTATTATTCACATACAATGACACCAACCACACTTGCAATTGCCCTTTTTGCCGGCATCATCGGCATCCCCTTCGGTGACGGACGCGACGTGACCGGCATCTCTGGCGGCACAGTTGCCCCCTTCGGTAACGGAAGCGACGGGACCGGCATCTCTGGCAGTACAGTTGCCCCCTTCGGCTCCGGCATCTCTAGCAGCACCGGCAGCGCTTCCCGGCCTAAATACACAAACCCCATCCTATACTCGGACTATTCCGACCCTGACGTGTGCGCAGTCAACGGGGAATACTGGATGACCTCAAGTTCGTTCAACTGCGTCCCGGGCCTGCAGATACTGCATTCTAACGACCTCGTGAACTGGGATATCGTCGGGGCCGCACTCCCCCGCCTGGAGGTCTTTGACGGATGCACTTCCCCCCGGCACGGAGAAGGCGTCTGGGCCCCGTCTATCCGCTATCACGACGGCCTTTTCTACATCTTCTGGGGAGATCCCGACAGGGGCATCTATGAGGTTCATACCGAAGACCCCAGGGGAGAATGGTCAGCTGCGCATCTCCTTCTTGAAGGGAAGGGCATTATCGATGCCTGCCCCTTGTGGGACGAAGACGGCAGGGTGTATGTGGTGCACGGGTGGGCGGCGAGTCGTGCCGGATTCAACAGCGTGCTTACAGTCAGAGAGTTAAAGAAGGACCTCAGTGGGGTCAAAGGACCTGGGGTACTTGTATTCGATGGCCTTTCAAGCGGGAATATCACCGTGGAAGGTCCTAAGTTCTACAAGAGGAACGGTTGGTATTACATCTTCGCTCCTGCCGGAGGAGTACCCGAAGGATGGCAGCTCGTGATGCGCTCGAGAAACATTTACGGCCCTTACGAAAGCCGGGTAGTCCTGCACAAAGGAGGGGTAGATACTCACGGTCCGCATCAGGGCGGATGGGTAGATGACACCGCAGGGAACAGCTGGTTCCTTCACTTCGAGGACAGAGGCCCCTGGGGCAGGGTTGTTCACCTCCAGCCTATGCAGTGGGGACCTGATGACTGGTGCGCTATGGGTATCGACATTAACGGAGACGGAATCGGAGAGCCCGCCCCGAGCCACAGCGGTCCCGCCGGGTTCACAGGACATCGAAAGGGAACACTCCGGCAGGGGAATGGCGGCCAGACCTGTCATAGGGCGGTAGATGCCCTGGAAACATCCAGCGGATTCTCCGAAGCTGTGAGGCCCGGACAGATTCCTCAGATTCCCCTGAACTGGCAATGGCACGCCGGACCTTCGGACAACTGGGCTATGCTGCGTCCTGAAACAGGCAGCCTGCATATGAACTGTATCCCGCACGAGCCTCGATGGAGGAATCTCTGGGATACGGGCAACCTCCTGTTGGAAAAGATAGTAGGGCCCTCGATGGAACTCTGCAGCGAGTTCACCTTCACTCCTCTCGTCGAGGGTGAACGTTGTGGAATAGTTGTGATGGGGATGGACTACTCGACCATAGAAATGCGATATTCTGACGGCAAGACAAGGCTTGAGCAAGTGGTTTGCAAAGATGCTCACAAAGGCTCGGAAGAAATTCCAGCGAGCAGGGCAAAGGAGGAGATAATTGTTACTCAGATGCCAAGTGTGGAGCCTACATATAGCCAGCATTCAGCTGTGCCTGCATCTTTCAGGATTCATTTGAAAGTTACCATTGACCCAGAAGCAGTCTGCAGATTCTACTACAGCCACGACGGAAAGTCCTTCAAACAGGTGGGTAGTGAGTTTCAGGCGAGAGAAGGTCGCTGGATTGGTGCAAAGATCGGATTCTTTGCAACTGCGCCTTGCGAGCCAATTGTCCAGAAGAATGGCTTGAGCCTGACAAAACGTCTCAAGCACGGAGTTGTTGAGATTAGATAAAGGCCCTGCGACCCCGCAGATGGGTAAGGATGCCGTCGCCCTGAAGTTTGGTTGATGCCGTAGCCCGAAAGCGACTATGAAAAAGAGGATGACATCCGGGTCACAGTGACCTTTGATGTCATCCTCAGTTCAGTTTGTAATCTTCAAAAATTATCACAAAGTTACGCCGGTCTTGAATATGGCAATCTCGCGGCAGCCGTTGATTTCGGAGCGGACAGGCTCGCCCGAGGCAACTGCTATCACATAGTCGGCAAACTGCCCGGCCAGGGTGTCCATACTCACATCTCCGTCGGCAAGGACTCCCGCATTGAAATCGATCCACCCATACTTTCTGGCAGCCAGGGCCGAGTTGGTAGAGATTTTCATAGTGGGAACGAAACTTCCGAACGGGGTTCCGCGACCGGTCGTGAACAGAACCATCTGGCATCCCGAAGCACCGAGTGCCGTCGAAGCGACAAGGTCATTACCCGGGGCGGAGAGGAGGTTGAGCCCGTGCTCACGAATCCGCTCTCCGTATCGGAGCACTCCCATCACAGGAGACGAGCCGCTCTTCTGGGTGCATCCCAGCGACTTTTCTTCGAGGGTAGAGATTCCGCCAGCCTTGTTACCGGGCGAAGGATTCTCGTACACGGGCTGTTCGTTGCGGATGAAATACTCCTTGAAATCGTTTATCAGGTGGACAGTACGCTCGAAGGTAGCTTCGTCGCAGCATCGGTTCATCAGGAGAGTCTCGGCACCGAACATTTCGGGGACCTCGGTCAGGACGGTAGTCCCTCCGCGGGCGGCAAGCCAGTCGGAGAAGCGTCCGAGCAGAGGATTTGCCGTGATGCCCGACAGCCCGTCGGAACCTCCGCACTTGAGCCCGATCCGAAGTTCGCTCACAGGGACGTCCACGCGAACATCAGAACTGCAGGCGTCAAAGATTCCCCTGAGCTGCTGCATTCCGTATTCAACTTCGTCTCCTTCAACATCCTGCATCCGTATCATCCGAACGCGCCCGGGGTCAACGTCGCCAACCAGTTTACGGAAAGCGTCGAGCTGATTGTTCTCGCATCCGAGCGAGACCACCAGGACCCCTCCTGCATTCGGGTGGTGAACCATATCCGCAAGGATTGTGCGGGTGTTCTCGTGGTCCTCACCAAGCTGGGAGCATCCGTAGTTGTGCGGAAAAGCGACAATCGCATCCACCGAACCCATCGAGCCGCGTTTCTCGTCGCGAAGAGTTTGCGCAAGGGTATTGCAGATTCCGTTGACGCATCCCACAGTGGGGATAATCCAGATCTGGTTGCGCACTCCCACCTGACCGTCGGCCCTGCGGAATCCCTTGAAGAAGCGGGCCTGGGACGGGATTTGGGGCGCTGCGCTGCCTGAACCTGGTTCATAGCGGTAGTCCAGAATCCCCGACAGGTTGGTCTTGATGCAACTGTGATCAACCAGATGACCTTCTCCGACGTTCCTGGTTACGTGCCCTATGGGGAAGCCATACTTGATGACGTTTTCTCCTTCTGCCAGAGGCCTGAGGGTAAACTTGTGCCCTGCAGGGATATCCTCGGCAAGAGTCAATCCGGACTCCACCACCTCGCCGGCGTGGAGCCCGGTCAGAGCGACTGCCACGTTGTCTGCAGGATTAATCCTGAGATACCTTGACATCTTTGCTAAAAGTTGAAGTAGTTCTTTGCGTTGTAGTAAGAGATGTCGGATACCATCTTGGTGATGAACGGCATCTCACTCGCGGGAAGTTTGCCGGCCTCGATGTCAGCTCCGAGAACAGAGCAGAGGATGCGGCGGAAGTACTCGTGGCGAGGGTAGCTGATGAAGCTGCGGGAGTCTGTCAGCATACCGACAAAGCGGCTGAGCAGGCCGAGCACCGAGAGAGCGTTCATCTGCTTGCGCATTCCGTCTTCCTGATCGAGGAACCACCAGCCGGAGCCGAACTGCATCTTTCCGGGATAGGTACCGTCGTTAAAGGTGTAGGCCATTGTCATCATCACCTCGTTATCCTTGGGATTCAGGCAGTAAAGTATGGTTTTGCAGAGCTTGCCCTCGAGGGTGAGACGGTCGAAGAACCTGTGGCCTGCCTCGGCGACGGGAAGGTCGTGGATGGCATCGTATCCGGTATCGGGGCCGAGCTGGTTGAACATCTTGGTGTTGTTGTTGCGGATGGCTCCGACGTGGAACTGCTGGGTCCAGCCGGCCTCGGCGTCCATAACTGCCATATCGTGCAGGAAAGCGCTGCGGAACTTGTTTATCTCGCCCTGTGAAGGGGTCTTTCCAAGGAGAACGAGCTTGAAGATGGCTTCTATCTCAATCTGCTTGTAGTCTTCTGCATAGAAGGTATCCAGACCGTGGTCAGAGAGGGTGCAACCCATAGACGCGAAGAAATCGTGACGATTCTGCAAGGCCTGGATAAGGTCTGTGTATGAGTCGATTTCCATACCTGCAGCCTCGCCGAGCTTTTCGAGATACTCCTTGTAGGCCTTGGGATTCTCGATAGCCATAGCCTTGTCGGGACGCCAGGCGGGGATGACCTTAACGCCGAAGGGATGCTCGGCAATCTGCTTGTGGTAGCGAAGGTCGTCAGCGGGATCGTCGGTGGTGCATACGGTCTCTACATTGAACTTCTTGATGAGCTCCTGTCCGCGGAATTCAGGGGTGGCAAGTTTGGCGTTGCATTCCTCGAAAATTTCGCGGGCGGTATCGGGACCGAGGAGCTTGTCTATCCCGAAAACGCGGGAAAGCTCAAGGTGAGTCCAGTGATACAGGGGATTACGCATCGTGTAAGGAACGGTCTCGGCCCACTTCTGGAACTTTTCCCAAGAAGACTTCGAACCTGTGATATACTCTTCGGGAACACCGTTGCCACGCATAGCGCGCCATTTGTAGTGGTCGCCTCCGAGCCAGAGTTCGGTAATGTCACGGAACTCGTAATTGTCGGCAATCATCTGCGGGATGAGATGGCAGTGGTAATCGATGATGGGAAGGGTCTCGGCCCCCTCGTGATAAAGCTGCCTGGCAGCATCATTGGGGAGCATAAAGTCTTTGTTGATAAATGACATATTAGTGAGATTTAGTGTTTGTTCCGGACGCAAATTTAATAATGTAGTTCGAATACAGCAAAAATAATTCCGCTTTCCGTGCTCGTTCACGGAAATTTTCGTACTTTTGTCGCGGAAAGGCTGTAAAAGAAGCGGAAAACGCCCGTGCCTCCACGCTTGAAAGAGCCGGGCATTCCGTTGTGGACGGCCCCTCGCCACACACAGAAGACACTAAACTGCAAACAGATATGGAACAACTCTCAAGAAAGACCGTAAGCACGGCAAAAACCTACACTGAGAAGGTTATCCAGTTCGGAGAAGGGAATTTTCTCCGCGGATTCGTCGATTGGATTATCTGGAACACCAACAAAAAGACCGATTTCAATGCTTCGGTCGTTGTTGTCCAGCCCATTGAAAGGGGTATGATAGATATGCTGAATGCCCAGGATGGACTGTATCACGTCAATCTCCAGGGGCTTGACAACGGCAACACCGTTGACAGTATCGATATGGTTGACGTCATCAGCCGCTGCCTCAACCCTTACACTCAGTTCGAAGAGTATCTCAAACTCGCTGAACAGCCCGAAATGAGATTCGTCATCTCCAATACCACCGAGGCCGGAATCGCCTTCGATCCCGAGTGCAAGTTCACCGACAAGCCCGCATCGAGCTACCCTGGCAAGCTCGTTCAGCTCCTGTATCACCGCTATGAATATTTCAACGGTGCGGCCGACAAGGGATTCATCATTCTCCCCTGCGAGCTTATCTTCTTGAACGGAAAGCATTTGCGCGAATGCATCCTTAAGTACATCGAACATTGGAATCTGGGAGAAGACTTCCGCAACTGGTTCGAGACCGCCTGCGGAGTGTATTGCACCCTTGTTGACCGAATCACCCCGGGATACCCTCGCGATACCGTTGCACAGCTTACCGAACGTGCCGGCATCGAGGACAAACTTTGGGTCAAGGCCGAGATCTTCCATCTCTGGGTCATAGAGGCACCTCAGAGCGTTGCTGATGAATTCCCTGCCGACAAAGCCGGACTAAACGTGCTGTTCGTACCCTCCGAAGCTCCCTACCACGAGCGTAAGGTCACTCTTCTGAACGGACCTCATACCGTCCTTTCTCCTGTCGGATACCTCAGCGGACTGGATACCGTTAAGGAGTGCTGCGAGGATCCCGAGATAGGAGCATTCGTCCGCAAGGTGATGTACGATGAACTGATGCAGACGCTCAACCTCCCCGAAGAAGAACTCAAGGCATTCGCTGACAGCGTGATGGAGCGCTTCCGCAACCCCTTCGTCAGGCACCTCGTAACGAGCATTATGCTCAACTCCTTCCCCAAATACAAGACTCGCGACCTGCCCGGGCTCAAGACCTATCTCGAGCGTAAAGGCACTCTCCCCGAGGGACTTGTCCTTGGACTGGCCGCCATTTGCACCTACTACAAGGGTGGAAAGAGGGGCGAAGACGATATCGTTCCCAATGACGATCCCAAGATTATGCAGTTGCTCACCGACCTCTGGGCCACCGGAGATGTGCGCAAAGTTGCCGAAGGTGTTCTTGCAGCCGATGAGCTCATATGGGGCGAAGACCTCAATGCGATTCCCGGACTCACCGACCTTCTTGCCGACGACCTTGCGGTCATTGCCAGCGAAGGTATGAGGGCTGCTGTT
>JAQXJU010000078.1 GCA_029009115.1 Bacteroidales bacterium
TTGTGACAAATTGACAGTGCGGTATGACGCAGCCACTTCGGACTGGTTCTCCGCGGAGTTCTTCCCCGAATTGGGGACAGACATAGCAATACCGAGCGCTGCAATGCTGCTCAGAGCAATTGAAGAAATGATTGTAAGCACGTTTTTGTTCATTATGGTTGTGTCATTAATTTCCAGGAGCATTAAAAAATCAAAAGGTATGCCATATAATCCGGGATTAATTTGTAAATTTGCAGATGTACTTATAATATTATAATATGGATTTCAACGTATCAAGCGCAGAACTGCTGAAGGGACTGATGGATGTCATAAAGGCAATACCCTCAAAGCCCGGTGGCTACCCTATTCTCGAAAACTTCCTGTTTGTTCTGAAGGACGATTCCCTCTCTGTCACTGCATCTGACAGGGAATTGACCCTCTGCACGACCATCCCCGTCAGTTCGATGGCCGAGGAAGGCGAGATAGCCGTTCCTGCCAAACATTTCACCGATATACTCAAGGAACTCCCCGACCAGCCGGTCCGGATCAAGACTACCAGCGAGATTTCCTTCGAGCTGATATGGAACAGCGGTAGTTCCACGCTCCCCTACTTCCCTGCCGAGGATTATCCTCAGATTGAGATGGCGGGCAACGATGCCATCGAGGTCAAATTCCCTTCGCATACCCTGCTGGAAGGAATCAACAAGACCATCTATGCCACTGCCGATGACGAGATGCGTCCGGCAATGAACGGCATATACTTCGACATCGAGCCCGGACAGGTCACCTTCGTAGCTTCGGACTCTCACAAACTGATATGCTACACCTCGGCCGAGGTAGAGACCGAACTCAAGGCCTCGTTCATCCTGCACAAGAAACACGCCTCCGTCCTCAAGTCGATACTGGACTCCGGGGACGAGTCCGTAAGCGTGAACTTTGACGCCAAGACAGCTGTATTCCACTCTGCTTCAACCATTATGGTGAGCCATCTGATTACCGCCAAGTATCCCAAATACCGCGATGTAATCCCCCAGAACAACTCCAACATTCTCAAGATAGACAGGCAGTTGATGCTGAACACGACCCGTCGCGTTGCAGTATGCTCAAGCAAGTCGACCAACTTCATCAAGCTGCATATGAGCGAGGGGCAAATTGAGATTACCGCGCAGGATCTCGGATTCTCGCTGTCAGCATACGAGAAGGTTCTATGCGACTACAACGGAGAGGATCTTTCCATCGGATTCAAGAGCCCCTTCCTTATTGAGATTCTGGCCAACATCAACTGCGACACCATCGTGATGAAGTTCTCGGATTCGCGCCGTGCGGCTATCATCGTACCCTCGGAGGAAGAAAGCGACAACGAGAAGGTGTGTTGTATCCTGATGCCTATTATGGTATCATAAATACCGTTCAATATGGAACTCAACCTCAAGAGGCCTCTACTCTTTTTCGATATCGAGAGCACGGGGCTTAATATTCCTGCGGATTCGATAATAGAACTCAGCTTCGTCAAGGTGTTCCCCGGTGGCGAACAGCGAATCAAGACCTGGAAGATTCTGCCCTGGGACTACGAGCTGAATAAGCAGAGGCCCATCAATCCCGAGGCCTCCAAGGTGAACGGTGTCACAGATGACATGCTCGTGGGATGCCCCCGATTCTTTGAGGTTCTGCCAGAGATTGCCCAGTGGCTTGAGGACAGCGACCTTGCCGGATTCAACTCAGCCAAATTCGATCTTCCTATGCTTGCCGAGGAGATTGAGCGTGCCAGAGTCTATGCCGGAGTGGATTGCGGGATAGACCTTCACTCTCCCAAGATGGTTGATGTCCAGAACATCTATCACGCTATGGAGCCCCGCAACCTAAGGGCTGCATACCGCTTCTACTGCGGGGGCAAGGACTTCGACAATGCCCATACTGCCGAGGCCGACACAATTGCCACATACGAGGTTCTCAAGGGTGAGCTGGACCGATATCCCGACCTACTGAAGAATGACGTGGATGCCCTTTCGGCATTCGTAGGCCGCAGATATGTGGATTTTTCGGGTCATCTGATTTTCAATGACAGCGGGGATCCTGTAATCAACTTCGGAAAGCACAAGGGAAAGACGGCACGGCAGGTTTTCGAAACCGAGCCTTCGTACTTTTCCTGGATTGCCCAGGGTTCTTTTTCTCTTGACACCAAGCGACAGTTCGCAAAGCTCGAAGAGCAGTTCAAGAGAGAAAAACTTGCTGCCAAGTTCAACAGTGGACGTTTATTTTAGGATTATCGGATAATGAAACTGGCTTCGGTTTACAGCTGGAACAAAGGCTTGCTTTCTTTCAATCAGAAAAGCCGTTTTCTCTCACAAAAGGTTTGGTTTCAGGGAGTTCTGTTGATGGGATGCGTCGTCATTGCGATGCTTCTTGCCAATCTTCCTTTCACCCGGGACCTCTACAAGGGCCTGCTTGAGACGAATCTGCAGATTCATTTCTTCAACGAAAGCGGGACAGTTGATCTGCTGTTCCCCGAAGGGATGACTGTCGAGAAGTTCATCAACGACATCCTGATGGTGGTGTTCTTCTTCACGGTCGGTCTTGAAATCAAGAGGGAAGTAGCACACGGTGAACTTTCCAGCCCCAAGAAAGCGATTCTACCCATTATCGCAGCTTTCGGAGGAGTGATTTTTCCGGCGCTCATCTATACCATTGTCAACCACGGCACCCCGGCTGCATCGGGTTGGGGAATTCCTACAGCCACCGACATTGCCTTTGCCGTGTGCATACTGTCTATGCTGGGTGACAGGGTTCCCGTATCGCTTAAAGTCTTCCTCACTGCTCTTGCCATTGCCGACGACCTGATTGCGATAATAGTGGTAGCACTGTTCTACGGAGGCGAAATAAATTTCGGCCTGCTTGGAATTGCAGTGCTTGTCATTCTTGCGACCCTCGCACTCTCCAGGCTCGGAGAGAAGAGGATAGCACCGTACCTGATTCTTGCTGTGATTGTATGGATACTCTTCTACTATTCAGGCATTCACGCAACTATGTCAGGAGTGGTGATGGCCTTTCTGATTCCTTCAAAAGCCCGCTACAACAAGTCGCAGTACCTGCATAAACGCAATCACTACATAGCCCTGCTCGACCGCTACGACAGGACAGCCGAAGGAGAAGCCTTCCCCAACTCGGAACAGAAATTCTGCCTGCGCAGGCTCGAGAAGGTTGCCAACAATACTATGGATATGAGTTCCCGGGTGGAACACGCTCTTGGCCCGTGGGTCAACTTCTTGATTATGCCTGTATTCGCCCTTGCCAACGCAGGAGTTGAGATAAGCGACCCGAGTTTCTTCAACGTCTTCAGCTACGACGCGGCTCTGGGAAGCGCATCTATGGGTGTATTCCTCGGTCTGCTCATTGGCAAGCCTTTGGGAATCACTCTATTCAGCTGGATTGCCATTAAAACTAAGATAGGGGCTATGCCCCAGAAGGCAAACTGGGCGATGTTCTTTGCCGTGGCTTGTCTGGGTGGTATTGGCTTCACGATGTCGATATTCGTGGATACTCTCTCGTTCGGCGACCAGGCTCCCGAAGTGATGGAACATCTGCGCAACGCAGGCAAGATAGCGGTACTTATGGGGTCTATTTGTTCCGGGGTGCTGGGCACACTGCTCATAAGCATAGTATCCAAGGCTCAGGGGCATCACAAACAGACAGCGTAAGACCCGCTGAGACAGTTCATTCTCTTGTCGGAGTTGGAGAAGACAGAAAATTGTCATATATTTGCATCTCCGATGCCACTTTAGCTCAGTCGGTAGAGCAGCGCATTCGTAACGCGCAGGTCAACAGTCCGAGTCTGTTAAGTGGCTCATTACGGGGTCGGCCAAATTTGGCCGACTTCTTTTTTTTGAAAAGTGTCGAAATCATGGTAGCAACAGGTATCAAGGGTCGTCAGGAGACCACGGTAACACAGGCAAACGTAGCATCCAACGTAGGATCAGGGACAGTAAGGGTCTTTGCAACCCCCTCTATGATAGCCCTGATCGAGAAGGCGGCAGTTCTGTCCATCGAGGCTTATCTCGAACCCGGTCAGAGTTCAGTGGGGACGAGGATTGATGTCAGCCATCTTGCCGCCACTCCCGAGGGGATGAAGGTCTGGGCCGAAACCGAGGTTACAGAAGTTGACCGCAGAAAGGTGACATTCAAGGTTGCCGCTTATGACGAACGCGGGCTTATCGGTGAAGGCACCCACGAACGTTTCATCATCGACATCGACAAGTTCGTCGCAAAGGCCGAAGCCAAGAAACAGTTCTAAGACTGCTCCTTTAAAGACAGGGCGGCACTCTTTCCGGCCAGGAATCCGGTACAGAAGGCTATCTGAAGATTGTATCCTCCGGTATCTGCATCAAGGTCAAGCACTTCGCCACAGAGATACAAACCGGGAACAATCCTTGATTCGAGGGTCTTGGGATAAACTTCGTCGGTGCTCACCCCTCCGGCAGTCACCACTGCCCTCTCGTACCCCACATATCCCGCAATATCGAAAGTCCAGCACTGGAGTGCTGGGGCTATCTTTTCGGGCAGAATCTCGTAGCGGACCTGCCCGCGGCCAAGCTTCTTCTGACGTATTATCTCGGAATGGGTCTGGACAAAACCGGGAATAAGGGGCCAGGGCATCAGTTTGCCAAGAAGTATGCGGAGTTTTTCTTTCTCGCGTATATTCCGGCTTCGGGGGTCTCTGCAGACCTCGTTCCAAAGAGTGGCAACCCTCTGCTGCAGTTCTTCGGGTGGAACACCAGGCTTGAGGTCGAGTTCGAGCGAAACTCTCGAGCCGTTGTTCATTGCCTTGACTGCCTTGCGACTGAGGCTGAATCCGAGAGGACCTTCGATTCCTCCGTCGGTAAAGTCAAGGTCTCCGAAACCGTCATCCGCCAGATGTCCCTCTACGAGCAGTCTTGCAGAGATGTTCTTGAGCGAGACTCCGCAGAGCGACTCCCCCAGCTGGGAGAGTGGCAGCGAGCGGTTCAGATGACGGGGGCCGCTGCTCTGCTCCTGAGTGGCATTCTGGTCTGGAGTCGCATCTGACTTATATCCTCTGGGGACAAGGGCGGTAAGCGAGGGGAAGGTGGGTACTATGCTGTGCCCTAGGGAAGAGGCCCATCTCAGCCCGTCGCCGCTTGAGCCTGTCGAGGGGTAGCTCAATCCTCCGGTCGCCACGATAATACGACTTGAGGACAAGAGGGAGCCGTCGGATAGAACGGCAGCAAATGAATTGTCTTCGCAGCACAAGTCAAGGACCTCTGCCCCCGTTTGGATGCGTACACCAACGCTTTTGCAGGCAGCCACAAGAGTATCCACCACATCAGAAGCCCTGTGTGACTGGGGAAAGACCCTGTCGCCCCTTTCTACCACCGATTGCAGGCCGAAGCTTTCGAACAGTTCGGTAAGAGCCTCTGGGTTGAGGTTGAAAAACGCAGGCTTCAGGGCATTGGGCTTGGAACGCACGTGACCTACAAAAGAGTTCCAGTCTTTGAGGTTGGTGAAATTGCAGCGTCCCTTGCCGGTAATCATTATCTTTCTGGCAGGGCGGGGCATCTTTTCAAGCAGGGTGACTGTGGCAGGAGATCCTCCCTCGGAGAGGCAGGATGCTGCCGAATAAGCGGCCATAAGACCCGATGCACCGCCTCCTATGACGAGTATATCTGATTTCATTGCACGAAAAAAGGGAAAGCTTAGCACATCGCACCGCTACGACCTCCTACCCTTGCTACATTCCTGTCCTGGGGGGATTCAGAGGGAGCTGGTCGTGTACGACTTTCCCGGAGGCAAAAGTACGCAATTATTTTGAAATGCCCAAAAGCAGGCTTCCAAAACTTATATGCTGTCGAATATCAACGGGAGAATGTCGTCAACCTTCTCGAATTTCCAAATCACCTTGGCTCCGACCATTATTACAGACATCTTGTGTTTATGGCCGGCCTTGGTCTGATACTGGGCCATTACCTGGCGACAGGCTCCGCAAGGAGTTGCAGGAGAATCGGTTATGCGGCCATAGACTCCTCCGGCAATTGCTATGCTCATCATATCTTTGTCGGGATAGCGGGCTCCTGCGGCATACATAGCGGTACGCTCAGCGCACAGACTCGAAGGGAAAGCAGCATTCTCCTGATTTGCTCCTTTGACAATCTGGCCGTTCGACATTCTGACGGCGGCTCCGACATTAAAATGCGAATAAGGAGCGTATGAGCCCTTCATAGCATCAATTGCCTCGGCGACAAGCTCGCGGTCTTCAGGAAGCATCTCTTCGACAGAGGCAAACTCCTGGAAGTTTATGTTCAGATTCTTTTCTGTCATAGACTTGAGGTCTAACAAACTCTCAAACTTAGTAATTTTTAGCGGTATTAGCAAATTGATGAGCTGCACGTCAGAAAAGTCGGCATTTTGGAAGGTGAATTTCACGAGCTTGCACAGACATTCCCCGAACCCTTTCAAAGTCGTTGGGGATTGCTGGTATTGATAATTGGCGGGGAAAACATTATTTTTGCCTCTTGTATGAAGATATGTGTAGGACTGTCCGGTGGGGTCGATTCGAGTGTCGCCGCTTTGCTTCTGAAGCGTCAGGGTTATGATGTCTTTGCGATGTTTATGCAGAACTGGCACGATGCAGACGCGACTCTTCACGGCGATTGCGAATGGGAGGAGGACAGGTTCGTGGCGGAACTTGTCGCCAGAAAGATCGGCATCCCTTTTTATTTTGTGGACCTGAGCAAGGAATACAGGGCCAAGGTCGTTGATTATATGTTCAACGAGTATTCCAGGGGACGCACTCCCAATCCCGACGTGCTTTGCAACCGCGAAATCAAATTTGACGCATTTCTTCAGGCTGCCCGGAAGTTGGGCGCCGATGCCGTAGCCACAGGTCATTATTGCCGCAAGGCCCCCCTTGTGAATGCCCGTGGAGAAGTCCTCACCGATGCCGCCGGAAAGCCTCTTTGGAGACTTCTCGAGGGGGTAGATCCCGGAAAAGACCAGAGCTATTTCCTTTGTCAGCTTAATCAGGAGCAGCTTTCAAGCGCTCTCTTCCCCATAGGAGATTTGTGCAAGAGCGAAGTACGCAGACTTGCAGCGGAAGCCGACCTGCCATCCGCCGACAAAAAGGACTCTCAGGGTATATGCTTCGTAGGCAAGGTGGATCTTCCGACCTTCCTGAAGCAGAAGCTTTCGCCCGAGCCCGGGGATATAGTTGAAGTTTACAGGAACTATTTCGATTCCTGTCCGGAGTATATCTTCCAGCAGGAAGTTCTTTCGGGCCTGTGCGAGAATGGGGAAAGGGCTGAACTTATCAGCCGATACATCTCTGAAGACAAGTCAGCAGGCGAAGTGAGAAACCGCTATGACCCTTCGAGGTTGGCGCAGCTTGACGATTCCACTCTCAATGCCCTGTCTAAGAGCATCCCTATCAGGATTGAATTCGAATCCGAGACTTACCGCAGCGGGAAGCATCATATCAAAAAGACTCGCTGGAAGGACAATCCCTTCGGGAAAATCATTGGTACCCACGAGGGGGCGCAGTTCTACACCGTAGGGCAGCGCAAGGGACTTTCCGTGGGAGGACACAAGGACTCAGTTTTCGTAATTGGGACAGACCCGGCAAGAAGACGCATCTATGTGGGCGAAGGGCACTCGCATCCCGGATTGAGCCGGAGCGTGCTGAAGATTGCCGCGGAAGAGATACACTGGATAATCCCCGGCAGCGAGATGGGAATTGGGGAACAGAGGCGCTGCCGCGTTCGAATACGCTACCGCCAGCCTCTGCAGGATGCGACTCTGCTGCGGCGCGAAAGCGGCTTGTATATTATTTTCGATTCTCCGCAAAGAGGGATTACGCCCGGCCAGTTCGCAGCCTGGCACGCAATGCCGGAGGAGGACTCTGAAAACGCGGAGTACCCCGAACTTCTTGGAAGCGGAGTGATAGCCTGAGCCTCAAGCGACCGGATGCCCAGAGCGACCGGATGCCTCAACCCACCTACATCCTGAGCTTGAATCCCGCAAGAAGGGTGTCGGGGCAGAAATTGAAGACCGAAGCCATTTCACCTGCCATACAGAATCCGCACTCGCGGCAAAGAGGAGTGCCGTATCCGCTGCACAGGCCCCTTGAACCATCGGGATAGCAGAAGTCTGTAACGAAGCAGCGGCTGCCCAGATCTTTCTTTCCCAAAGCATTGAGTTTCATCTTCTTGAGACCTGACACCGAATTCATTATAGGATACCCCTTGCGCTTGCAGGCTATTACTTTGTCTATCAGTTCGGCCTTCTTGTCGGCAGGGAGACTCAGGTACTCAGTCCCGGGATAAGGGGTATGGAAGTTGACTGATATCTGCTCGATTGCCGGGTTGCTTCGGGCATAATCGAGGGCATCCTCCAGAGACTCCCAATTCAGGGAGTTGACTACCATATTGACGCAGACGTGTTTCTTTCCGCATTTTGAGATATTCTCCTCAAGGCGCTTGAAACTACCTTCGCCGCGGATTGAATCGTGGTAGCTGCCTACCCCGTCCATCGACACCCATATGGAATGGGGGTGTATCCAGGAGAAGTCCTGCTGGGCATTGGTCGTTACGGTAACTGAGAAGAAACCCATCGACACGGCAGCATCGATGAGGTCATTGATGGTTCTGCCCTCTTCTTTCCAGAGGGTGGGCTCGCCGCCTTCGAGGTCTATGAAACGGGAACCGGCCTTGTAGGAGAGGCGCATATCCTCAAGTATGTCAGCGTAGCTGCGCTGGACATATCCGGCGCTTCCGTAAACCGAGCAGTGCTTGCAGCGCAGATTGCATTTGTCTGTTATGAAAAGAACAGTCTGCAGAGGGGCCCTGCGTCCAAGAAAACGGGCTCTGAGGAACCACTGAGCAAGGTAGAAATATTGCTTGATCATATCACGAGACAGATGTGTACGATAATAACTGTAAGGCAGAAGAACGTATCGATGTTGCGGGCAAGCAGCCAGCGGAAGAGGAACCAGTCAAGGCCGGCATCAACTGCTGCCTTCCAGTCTCCCATAGGCCCCATCCACCAGCGGGGGATGTCTTTGCGGGGCTTTCCGTTTACGAACTTCCAGGTAGAAAGCACAAGACTGAGCGACATAGGCACGGTGGCAAGGGTCAGAAGGAACCAGGGGCTCCAGTCGAAGAAAAGGATATCAGCAGCAAGGAACACAAAGGGCAGAAGGGCTAAAAGGGCAACGGCTGCCGTTCTGGAGGTGTTGCTGCGGAGAAGATGGGCGAAGGTAAACTTGCCGAGGCGTCTGTCGGCGCCGGTCTCCATCACGGAATGAACATAGACAATGTTGGTTACCAGGCAACCAACTCCAAGACTAAACAGAAGAAGGTCTGCCCTGAAGGCTGTTCCCGTCATAGCAGCGGCAGTGCCGAGTATGTTAAGAGGGCCGAAGATAAGGCCTATGACTACTTCTCCGAGTCCGTGATATCCGAGTCGCAGAGGTGCACCAGAGTACTCGATACCCAGAATGAGTCCTCCGAGTGCGTAGGCTGCGACAGCGGTTGCGGCACCTGGCCCGTTCATAAAGAACTGCCCTGCGACTACGCCAAGGCCCATAAGACCTGCGAATCCCAGAAAGAGTATGACGGCACGGCGAAGGTCCTTCTCGGTGGCTTCGCCGGACAGGATATAGGCACATTTCTCCATCCTTGCCCTGACCGAGCCTTCGGCAACGAGAGTTGAGCGTATCTCTCCGGAAGGCAGGCCCTTGCGGTAGTCGAAAAGGTCGTCGGCAAGGTTCATCCCCAGATGCGCGGCGCATACTCCGAGGAATACCGGAATGGCGAAGAGCCAGCAGAAGCCATCCTGACCTATGGAAAGAACGATGGCAGTAAGGCAGGGAAGGGCACTTTGAGGAAGAGCTATCTTCCTGGCATTGTTCAACCAGAATTTAAGTCCTTTCATCTTTTAGAGGAGTTTATCGGCAAGCAGTGCGGCACAGCGTATCCCGTCCACTGCCGAGGACACTATCCCGCCAGAGTATCCGGCTCCTTCACCGCAGGGGTAGATTCCGGGGATTGAGACGTATTCCAGGGTCTCTTCGTCACGGGGTATCCTTACGGGCGAGGACGTTCTGGATTCGACTCCGAGCAGGAGGGCTGAGTTGGTATAGTATCCTTTCATCGGAATGGAGGGGAAGGCCTTTCGCAGACGATCCGCCACGATGGAAGGAAGAAGTTCGTGAAGAGGTACGGATACTATCCCCGGATGGTATGAACTCTCGGGAAGACGGCGGGTCAGGCGCCCGACGCAGAAGTCTTCCATCCTCTGGGCGGGGGCTGCCATAGCATTCGAAGAGGCCGCAGGAGAGTGCTCGGCTCCATTGGCAAGTGCCTCTCTGACAGCAGTGTACATACGCCTTTCGACATCTCTTTGAAAGTCCATCAAACGGAAGGGGCTCTGCCCGGGAACATCTTCGGGCTCGATTTGAACTACAACTCCGGCATTGGCCAGTTTTCCGCTGCGGGAGGAGTTGGACATCCCGTTGAGGACGACGCTTCCCTCTTCGGTAGAGGAAGGGACAAGAATTCCTCCGGGGCACATACAGAATGAGAAGACTCCCCTGCCGTCAACCTGACGGACGAACGAGTACTCTGCCGCAGGGAGCGAAGGGAGACGGCGGTCGCCGTAGCGTATCCAGTTTATCTTGTCCTGGGGATGTTCCACGCGGACTCCCAGGGCAAAGCCCTTGGCTTCGAGAGAGCCTCCCATAGCCGAGAGCATCTCATATACGTCACGGGCGGAATGACCTGTAGCAAGAATAATCTTGGGGGCACGATAGACTTCGCCATCGGCACAGCGCACCGAAAAATCGCCGTCGGAGCCTTCAATGGCGCAGACTCTGGAATTGAAATGATATTCTCCTGAGTGCCTGAGGAC
Organism: Bacteroidales bacterium; assembly: GCA_029009115.1. Lineage (GTDB taxonomy): Bacteria > Bacteroidota > Bacteroidia > Bacteroidales > UBA932 > Cryptobacteroides. Next base: position 10,891 of record JAQXJU010000078.1, read on the forward strand.
CTCGTTGCGGAGTTTCTCGACTATTGACGGAAGTTTGTCCGAGCCTATGTGGGGATGGGCATCGATGAGTATGTCGGGCGATGCTCCCGCCTCTACGAGACGGTACAGGACCTCACGGTTGTCGCCCCTCTTTGAGGAACGGGTATAGAGTTTGCCGTCGGAGAAGGCCCCGGCTCCGCCTTCACCGTAGCAATAGTTTGAATCGGGATTCACTATGCCCTTGCGGGACAGCAGTGCCATATCTGCCTTGCGTGCGTGGACGTCCCTGCCCCTTTCGAGGACTATGGGCCTGACCCCGCAGCTCAGCAGCTTCAGCGCGGCGAAAAGACCGGCAGGACCGGCTCCGACCACTATTGCGCAAGGGGCGGAAGAGGCATCTTTCAGCGGGGGGAGGATGTAGGGCTGATATTCGTCAGGAGAATCATATACCTCGGCCTTCCAGCGGCAGACTATCTCGCCCCGGGCATCTATCGAACGGCGGGTAATCACGCAGAAGGGATTGGACTTGGATGGAAGCCCGAGACGACGGCGGGCTTGGGCGGCGAGCTGCTCCTTGGTAGGGCGCACTCCGACCGGCAGTGAGAATTCGATTTCAGCTTTCATCAGAAGTCGGCAATCCGTGATACGGGGGCTATGTCGAGGGGTGCCCTCTCCCCTGCCAGATAATGGAAGTATCCGGCTACGGCAATCATTGCCGCGTTATCGGTAGTGAACTTTAACTCAGGCAGATAGGTATTCCACCCACGCTTGCGGCCTTCCGCTTCGACGCGCGCCCTGAGCCCGCTGTTGGCAGCAACGCCACCGCCAATGGCGATTTCCTTGATTCCGGTCTGTCGCACTGCCTTGATAAGCTTATCCATCAGAATGTCTATCAGGCACTTCTGGAACGAGGCGCAGATATCCTCCTTGTTCTTGTCCATAAAAAGAGGGTCTTTGGCCATCTCGTCGCGGACGAAGTACAGAAGGGAGGTCTTGACCCCGCTGAAAGAGTAGTCTAATCCATCGATATGAGGCTTGGCGAAGTGGAATCTGTCGGGATTGCCTTCCTTTGCGAGCCTGTCGATTATCGGACCTCCCGGGTAACCGAGGCCCAGCATCTTGGAGCACTTGTCGAAGGCCTCGCCGACGGCATCGTCTATGGTCTGACCGAGGATTTCGAAATCCAGAGGAGAATTCACCTTGACTATCTGGGAGTTGCCTCCCGAAACCAGCAGGCACAGATACGGGAAGGAGGGTTCGCGGACAGGCTGCCCCTGCTGGCGTATGAATCCGGCCAGAACGTGCCCCTGAAGGTGGTTGACCATAACCATAGGCACTTCCAGCGACAGGCTGAGAGCTTTGGCGAAGGAAGTTCCCACAAGTAGCGAGCCAAGCAGCCCTGGCCCCCTTGTGAAGGCTATGGCGCTCAGCTCCGAAGGGGCTACGCCGGCTCGTGAAAGAGCCTCGCTCACCACCGGAATTATGTTTTGCTCGTGGGCTCTCGAGGCGAGCTCGGGGACTACCCCGCCGTATGCCCTGTGGACATCCTGACTTGCGATTACATTGGAGAGCAGCACCCTGTCGGAAATGACTGCCGCTGAAGTGTCGTCGCAGGAGGATTCGATTCCAAGTATGATATCTGCCATAAACTGTCCTGTTGGAGCTGCAAAATTACAAAATAATGAGGGATTTGTATTATTTTTGTAGGTTAAGTCAGAAAACTGAAACGTAATCGAAAAGACTCTGTCCATACTGGCACGCATTGCGGCATTCCTGCTGGTCCTGACACTGGGACTGGTGCTTGCCGTGCAGTTGCCCCGCATCCAGCAGGAACTGGCCTCAAAGGCTCTGGCCCGTCTGGAATCGGCCATCGACGGCAGGCTCGAGGTGGGAGAAATCCTTATCCAGCCATTCAATGCCGTAATGCTCAAGGACGTAAACATCATTGACAATAATCCTCTGAAGGAGACTCCCCTCCCCGGCTGGGAGCCTGTTGACACTCTCTTCCACGCAGACATCATCACTGCGACCCTGAAACTCAGCAATCTCATAAAGACCGAGGGCCTGCATCTCGGCAGGGTGACCCTTGACGGAGGGTCGATGCATCTGGTTATCGAAGACGGGGAATATCCCACCAACCTGGCCAGGATATTCAGAATAGTCGAAAAGGAGCACGAGAGAATAGAGAAAGGCAACATCTTCGACGCCTCAAAGATACGGGTGAAGGACTTCCGCTACAGGATGAGCGATGCGGCCAAGCCCCACCGCCCCAATGACGGCAGTTTCATAAACTGGCAGGACCTCGACCTGCGTGCACAACTCCGCGGACATTCCCTGAGGCTGTCTAAGAGCAGGGTCAGCGGAGTGGTTGACAATCTTACGGCAGTAGAGAAATGCGGCTACCGCATAAGCAGGGCAAGCGGACGTGCCAGGGTCGGAATGGGAAAGACCGAAATTACAAACCTGCATCTGACCGACCTGTGGTCTGACCTGAGGATCGAAAGCTATACGATGAACTACGATTATTCCAAGGCCTTTTCAAAGTACATTTCTGATGTAAAGATGGGGCTGAAGATAAGGAAGGGTTCTATACTTTCATTCAAGTCGATGCACGCCTACATGGGGGTATTCCCCGGCAACGAGGCCGTCCTGCTTCTGGACAAAGGCTCCGCAAGCGGCTATGTCAATGACCTCAAGGTCGAGGATCTGAAGTTCATCGACCCCGACAGCGGCATCAGAGGAAGTCTTTCCTGCTCACTTCTCGGGCTTCCTGATATTCAGAATCTGGCCTTTGAGGCAACACTCAAAGACTTCAACGCCACCACAGCCGGTTTCGACCGAGCTTTCAGAATCTGGACCTCGGGGCAGGCCCCGGGAGTATCGTCTTATGCACCGGGACGCAGCATGACCCTCAACGCCAGCGCCAGGGGGAACCTCCGGAAGATGGACATCTCTCTTTCTTTGGGTTCGAGGATAGGCTCCCTCAAGGCACGGGCTGATATCCGCAACCTTCTGAACCCCTCACAGGGGCTGGATATCAGGGGTAATGTCAGCACCCGCGACCTCAACCTTGGTGTAATCCTTGATGCTTCTGCACTGGGGGCGGTAAGTCTTGAGAGCGGTCTGAAGGCCCATCTGAAGAAGGGTGAGAACTCGGTGACGATAGACTCGCTGAAGGTAAGCAGACTCGGAGCCCTGGGCTATGACTATACCAATATCGCCGCCACGGGGCGCTTCAGCGGAACTTCTTTCGACGGAAAGGTCATTTGCGACGACCCCAACCTCAACTTCCTCTTCCAGGGAATCTTCAACCTCTCGGGAAAGACATCGAACGCCCTGTACAAGTTCTATGCAAATCTCGGATATGCCGACCTTGCCGCACTGAACATCTACAAACTCGGCGAGGCCAAGCTCTCGGGACAGGCCTATGCCAATTTTATGCGCATTTCAAGAGGAGACGTGATTGGGGACGTGGACATCCGCGACCTGGTATTGTCGGGAGAGGACGGGCACAAGAACATCGGAGACATAAGCATAGCCTCGCATTCCAACGACAATCTGCACCGGATTCAGTTCAAGTCCTCATTCGCAGATGGCGGATATGTGGGTGAACGGTCGTTTGCCGAACTCTTCGACGCTATACAGAATGTCACCACAAGACGCGATGTCCCGTCGCTGTATCCGGGCAGGCAGAAGGCAAATCCCGACAACGGGGCATCGGAACTGGAGTTCAATTTCCACGACAACTGGAACCTTCTTTCCTATTTTGTTCCGGATCTTTACATTGCCGACAGCACCTCTGTCCGGCTCCGCATAGACAAACGCGGGGTCCTGAACGGCAGCGTGGTGTCGCCAAGGGTGGCTTACGGTGCCAATTATGTGAAAGGCCTCGAACTGAAGCTGGACAATCTCGACAGTAGCATCAACTGCATACTGTCGGGCAAGGAGATACGCCTGGGACCTCTCGGCTTCAAGGAAAGCACTCTCACTGCATTTGCCGAGAATGACAGTTTTGCCCTCGGATTCCATTACGACAACATTGCCGGCCAGGGCAATTACGGCGAGATTTACATGACCGGAGAACTTGCGCGCGACTCCAGGGACTCGCTGGTCGTATCGGCCCACCCCCTGTACTCGTACATCAGGTTCAACGGAGAAAAGTGGGACATTGCCGAAAGTGACATCATAGTCAAGGGCGGAGAAGTTGAGGTTGACGGATTCAGAATCAGCAACCTGAGCCAGAGCCTTACCGTTGACGGCAAGTATTCGCCCCACAGCACCGATACCCTCAGGCTGCAGCTGGAGAACTTCGACCTCTCGACCATTGACTACTTCCTGACCAACCCTCTGGACTTGTCGGGAAGCGCATCGGCAACAGGAGAGCTGATTTCGCCTGCGGGCAGCGGATTCGGGATAAGCCTGAAGATGAACTGCGACGATGTCAGGATTGCAGGCAACCCTGTGGGTAAGCTGGAACTCGAAGCAGACTGGGATCAGGTAATGGAGCAGTATGTTCTGAATCTGGAAGATATTCTTGACGGAATGACCGTGCTTGCAGCAAATGGTTCTTATTCGCCTTCTGACAGGAGCCTTGAGGCAAACGCTACCCTGAACGCCTTCAGCCTCTCGCCGGTCCAGCCTTTCATTTCATCGGTGGCGGGGAGCCTGAGCGGAAGCCTCGATGGCCGTTTCTCAGTCGAGGGCACGCTCGACAGCCTAAGTTTCAGCGGAGAGAACTGCCGCCTCAGGGATGTCACCGTGGAGCTGGCTCCCACCGGAGCCACTTACGGTATAGACGGGCCATTCTATCTTAACGAGACCGGAATAGTATTCGAGAACATAGCCATCAGCGACAAGGGTTCGGGTACCGGGTCTCTGAACGGAAGCGTGGAGTTCAGCGGCAACAACCCTAATATTGACGTGATTCTCGAATTCGACGAGATGGAACTCATAAATACCCCTGAGTCAGGGTCTCTGCCCATCTACGGCAAACTCTACGCATCGGGCAGTCTGCACGCCCTTGGAGACGCCGCATCGCTGCTTCTCGATGTGGACGTGGCTTCTGCGGGCGAGGGACAGGTGCACGTCCCGCTGAGCGGATTTGCCACGAGCGGAGAGAACAGGCTTCTCACCTTCAAGAAGAGGGAGGTCGAGACTTATGTCGATCCCTACGAGGCCCGTATGAGCAAGCTCGCCAAGGGCAAGGGCGGTGCGATGGACTTCCGCATCAGGGCCCAGATTAACGCATCAGAAGATCTCGAGGCCTTTATGGAGATTGACAAGAGCACGGGCAATGTGATGAATATCAGGGGCAACGGACTGGTCAACGTGGAGGTGGTTCCTTCAAGGGACATCTTTACCATCAACGGAGACTACAGCATAAGCAACGGCCGTTATCACCTTGCTGCACTTGGTATAGCAAACAGGGATTTCTCGATTCTCGAAGGAAGTTCCATAAAGTTCAACGGCGACATCCTCGACAGCGACCTCGACGTAAATGCCGTATATAACCTGAAGACCAGCCTTACGGCCCTTTTGAATGACACCACCGCTGTTTCGACCCGAAGGCTCGTGGAATGCGGAATCCAGATAACTGACAAGATTGTCAACCCAAGAATAGGTTTCTCCATCAACGTCCCCGACCTCGACCCTACTACCAAGACACAGGTAGAGAGCGCCCTGAATACCGAGGACAAGATTCAGAAGCAGTTCGTTTCGCTGCTACTTACCGGTTCATTCCTGCCCAGCGACCCTTCGGGAATTGTCAACAACACCAACATCCTGTATTCGAACGTCACTGAGATTATGTCCGGGCAGCTGAACAACATACTCCAGAAGCTGAACATTCCTGTGGACCTTGGTCTCGGGTATCATCCTAACGCGAACGGAACGGATATGTTCGACGTGGCTGTATCTACCCAGTTGTTCAATAACCGTGTACTTGTGAACGGAACCATTGGCAACAGGCAGTACAGCACATCCACAAACCCCAACGGGGATGTGGTGGGCGACGTGGATATCGAAGTCAAGCTTGACAAACCGGGCAAGTTCAGGCTCAACCTGTTCTCACACTCAGCCGACGAATATACCTCTTACCTCGACTATTCACAGAGGAGCGGTGTGGGTCTGACCTACCAGAAGGAATACAACAAATTCGGCACCTTTATACGCGAACTCTTCTCCGGAAAGAAAAAGAAAAGCGGGGCTGCCGAAAAGAAGAATGAAGAATTAGTGATTATTGACATTGATGAATAAAGGGAGACTCTTTCTCATACCCACTCCTCTTGGCGAGGGAGATCCGTCGGAAGTGCTTCCGGCAAGCGTACTTAGTCGTGTCTGCTCGCTGAAGGTCTTCGTGGTCGAAGAACTCCGCACTGCAAGGCGCTTCCTCTCGAAAGCAGGACTGAAAGGACATATGGACGAGCTCGAATTCCACGTTCTGAACGAGCACACGCCGGAATCGGAACTCGCGCTGCTGGGAAGGCTATTCGATGACGGGCAGGACGCAGGTCTGATGTCGGAAGCGGGACTCCCCGCAGTTGCCGATCCGGGCGCTGCACTCGTCGCCCTCTGCCACAGGGAGGGGGTCGAAGTGGTTCCTCTGACCGGACCGTCTTCGCTGATGCTCGCCCTGATGGGCTCGGGGCTTGACGGTCAGTCATTCGCATTCCGGGGTTATCTCCCGGCTAAGACCGAAGACAGGAAGAAGGCCATAAGGGCTGCCGAGAAGTTGTCGGCGTCTTTGCACCAGACCCAGATTTTCATTGAAACGCCATACCGCAACGATACTCTGATGGCGGACCTCCTCAGGGAACTCTCTCCCTCGGTGAGGCTCTGCATTGCGGCTGACCTGACCCTGGAAGACAGCCTTCTGAAGACCAGGACTGTCTCGCAGTGGCGCAAAGACGGCATAACCATAGGGAAGAGGCCCTGTGTATTTCTATTTCTTGCATGAAGATTGCGTTCGTGACACTCGGCTGCAAACTCAATTATGCCGAGACCTCAACCTATGAGAGACAATTCGTGAAGGCCGGACTGGAGGTTGTTCCCTGGAAGGAGGCTGCAGACCTTTACCTGGTCAACACCTGCACAGTGACCGAAACTTCGAATGCCAAATCACGCAACGAGATACGCAAGCTGCACAGAATCAATCCCGAGGCAAGGATAATCGTAACCGGTTGCTACGCGCAGATGAAGCCTGAGGAAGTTCGCGGCATCGAAGGGGTGTGGAAGGTATTCGGTTCTGCCGGCAAGGCCACTCTGGTAGAGGACTGCCTGTCGGAACTGGGACTGCCTGTTGAGGGAGAAGTGCCCAAAGTTGCTGATTCAGGCTCGGTATTCGGGGCATACAGCAGCGGCGAAAGGACCAGGTCTTTTCTTAAGGTTCAGGACGGGTGCGACAACTTCTGCGCATACTGCACCGTTCCTTATGCCCGCGGGAGGAGCCGGAGTGTTCCCCTTTGCGAAGCTGTCAGGATGGCCCAGGAGATTGCCTCCCAGGGGGTCAGGGAAATAGTCATTACCGGAGTGAACACCGGCGATTACGGACGCGGTTCTCTCGCCGGGGAGAGCTTTCTTGACCTTCTGAAGGCTCTAAACGGGGTGGAAGGCATAGAAAGATACCGCATCTCGTCAATAGAACCCAACCTTCTGACCGAAGAGACAATTGACTGGATAGCATCGGGGACCAAATTCCAGCCTCATTTCCATATACCCCTGCAGACCGGAAGCGACGCTCTTCTCTCCCGTATGGGACGCAAGTACAGCTGCGCCGAATTCGCCTCGAAGCTGGAGTATATCCGAAAGCGTTTCGAGCATCCGGGGGCTCCGAAGGTCTTTTTCGGGCTTGACGTGATGGTAGGGCTACCAGGAGAAACAGAAGAGCTCTTCGAAACCACGCGCTCATTCCTGGAGAAGATTCGTCCGGCATTCATTCATATCTTCCCTTACTCGAAGAGGCCGGGCACGCCCGCGGCAGAAATGGAGGGGCAGGTCAGCGCCGAAGAGAAGGCCCGGAGGGTAAAGGTCCTGGAGGAGCTGTGCGCGAGGCTGCATTCGGAGTTCGAGCAGGCTCACAAGGGGATGAAACTCAAGGTTCTCTTCGAGTCCTCGGTCAAGGGCGGGATGATGTCGGGATACAGCCAGAATTATATCAGGGTCTCGAGGCCTGCGGATTCGGATTTGTTTGGAAAGATAGTGGAGATTGAATATTGATGAAAGCAAAATTGACTTTTCTCGGAACCGGGACATCGTCGGGAGTCCCTATGATAGGTTGCAATTGCCCGACCTGCAGCAGCGGCGACCCGCGTGACAAACGTCTTCGGGCATCGGTTCTGGTCGAATACGGAGGACTCAGCATTCTTGTCGATTGCGGACCCGATTTCAGGCAGCAGATGCTCAGGGCCGATGTCAGGCATCTGGATGCCGTCCTTCTAACCCACAACCACAAGGACCACACCGGGGGGCTGGATGACATAAGGGCATTCAATCTGCTTGAAGCCAAGCCTATGAACATCTACTGCGAAGAATACGTCGAAACGTCTCTGCGCAGGGAGTATTCCTATGCCTTTGACGAGCACAAGTATCCTGGCTCGCCGGAATGGAGGGTGCACAGGATTAATGGCAGGGAACCTTTCCTGGTTCATTCGAATGCCAATGAAGACAGGCTCGTTTGGGAGTCCGGCTTCGGCTACAGGCACGAGGCCCCCTCGCAGATTCCCGCAAGGGAGATTCCCGCGGTGGAAGTGATTCCTATTCAGGGCTGGCACCACAAGCAGAAAGTGCTTTCGGTTCTGGGCTACCGTTTTGGGAACATAGCCTATCTGACGGATATGAATCTCATTGAAGACGAAGAACTTGAGAAGCTCAGAGGTGTGGAGTATGTTACTCTGAACTGCGTAAAACGCACACAGCATCATTCGCACTTCTCTTTGCCCGAAGTTCTGGAACTGTTCGACAGGATTGGTGCAGCTCATTCATATATCACGCATCTCTCGCACGGGTTGCCCCGGCACGAACTGTTCGACAGCGAGCTTCCGGAAGGCATCTCGCCCGCTTATGACGGGCTGGTCATAGGCTGACTACAGTTCACCGAGGTCCTTGAGGCGACGGTAGATTTCAAGAGTGTTGTCGGGAAGGCCTTCGGAAGGATCTGCTGCAAGAGCCGCAATCTGCTCCCCGTCCGCACCGGGATGCCCGTTAACATAGGAGCGGAGTCTTACGGCAGTGGCTTTCCCGGATTCGGACCTTTTCCTGCGGCACACGTCGCAGCTGCCACAGTCGTTGCTCTCCTCCTGACCGAAGTATGAAAGAAGTTGCCGGCTCCGGCATACATCTGAAGATGAGGCATAGCTTATCATTGCCTCGCTGCGGCGCTCTGCCGTGCCCTTCAGCTTCTTGTACAGTTCGGGCTTGAGGTCGAGGTCGCCCGGACGCAGGCGAGCGTGATGCAGGCTGACCACATCGCCGTGCGAACAGGGCACATATCTGATTACATGTTCGAGGGACAGCCGGTACAGGAGTTCCCTGAGCCGCGGAACCCCAATCCCGAGCGAGGAAGCAAGCCAGTCCTCCTCGACAGGGACGGTGTAGGTAAAGATTCCGGTATAGCGCCTCATCATCAGTTCAAGAAGGCTTACCAGCTGTGAATCAGGAAGTTCGACGTCATAAAGAGCCCTGCGGTCTGTAAGGATGCGAACGAGGGTCGAGGTATCGACGTCTTCGTTCCAGCTGATATGTCCCGAACGCTCGAGATACCTGAGGGCGCTGGAAACCAGCGAGGCCGAAAGCCTGTAGTGCGACACAAAGGCATTGAAATCGAACTTGAAACTCAGGCCTTCGCCTCCTTCGTAGGGAATGGACTGAAATACGTGAAGCTTGTAGTAGATGTCCTCTATGTACTCCAGACTGGGGAAAGAAGCGCTGACCGTACGGCGAAGTCTTGTGATGTCTTGATTATTCCACAACAAGGCGGCATATGAACGCTTTCCGTCTCTTCCGGCACGTCCGGCTTCCTGAAAGTAGGACTCGAGGCCGTCAGGCAGGTCCATATGGACGACAAAACGGACATCGCTCTTGTCTATGCCCATCCCGAAGGCATTTGTACATACCATTACTCTTATAGTGCCGTCTTTCCAGGCTTGCTGGCGCTCGGAGCGCAGCGTCTGCGACAAGCCCGCGTGATAGAAAGATGCGCTGATACCCTGGCTGCAGAGGAATGCCGCCATTTCCTCGCAGCGGCGGCGGTGTCTCTGATAGACTATTCCGGTTCCTGGGACAGAGTTGCAGATTTTGAGCAGCTGCCCCTGCTTGTCCTCGCAGTTGCGGACTATGTACGACAGGTTGGGACGTTCGAAACCGCTGCGGAGCAGTATCCTTTCCTTGAAAAGGAGCTTGTCCATAATATCCTCGGCGACTTCGGGGGTTGCCGTGGCCGTGAGGGCTATCACAGGAGAGTCTATCCGCTGGCGTATCTGGCCTATTGCAAGGTAATCGGGACGGAAGTCGTAGCCCCACTGTGAAATGCAATGGGCCTCGTCCACCACCAGAAAGTTGAGTTTAAGTTCGTCGAGCCAGCCGAGGAAAAGGCGGCTCGAAAGGCGTTCGGGCGAGACGTAAAGGAACTTCACATCACCGTATGCGGCATTGCTTAGGACGGTGATCATCTCGCGGTAACTCATTCCGGCGTGCAGGGCGAGGGCCCGTATGCCCCTCGAGGCAAGATTCTCGACCTGGTCCTTCATAAGAGCTATCAGGGGGGTTACCACGAGGGCGAGTCCGTCGCGCATCATTGCGGGGACCTGGAAACAGATTGACTTGCCTCCGCCGGTGGGGAGTATGGCAAGAGTGTCCTTCCCCTCCAGAGCAGAGGTGATGATTTCTTTCTGCATCGCCCTGAATGAGCTGTAGCCCCAATGGCGCTCGAGTATTTCTTCGGCCGTAAGCATAGCGAAATGTAAATATAGGCATAAAAATTGTAAACTATCCTATTTGATTTGGAATGGAAAGTTCGTAACTTTGCGCCAAATTGGGTCAAAAAGAAACACCTTATATTATGACTATCTCAGATCTTAAAAAGTACGGAATCGAGGGGGCAACCGAGATTCTCTACAATCCCTCTTACGAGGTTCTTTTCAACGAGGAGACCAAGAGCGGTCTCGAAGGCTTCGACAAAGGTCAGGTGACCGAACTCGGAGCCGTTAATGTAATGACAGGTATCTATACCGGCCGTTCGCCCAAAGACAAGTACATCGTTTACGATGATACAACAAAGGAAGGCATGCCCGGCGAAATCTGGTGGGATACCGATGAGTACCACAACGACAACCACAAGATGTCCGAGCAGACCTGGGCAGCCGTCAAGAAGCTCGCTCAGAAGCAGCTCTCCGGCAAGCGCCTTTTCGTGGTTGACGGTTTCTGCGGAACCCACAAAGACACCAGAATGAAGGTTCGCTTCATTATGGAAGTTGCCTGGCAGGCTCACTTCGTGACCAATATGTTCATCCGTCCCAAGAGCCAGGAGGAACTCGACCAGGAGCCTGACTTCGTGGTTTACTGCGCTGCAAAGGCAAAGGTGGAGAACTATGCCGAACTCGGACTCCGCTCCGAGACCTGCGTGGCATTCAATGTCACCAGCAAGGAGCAGGTTATCCTCAACACCTGGTACGGCGGCGAGATGAAGAAGGGAATGTTCTCGATGCAGAACTACTTCCTTCCCCTGAAGGGCATTGCCTCTATGCACTGCTCAGCCAACACCGATATGAACGGCCAGAACACCGCCATCTTCTTCGGTCTGTCAGGAACCGGCAAGACCACCCTTTCGACCGATCCCAAGAGACTGCTTATCGGTGACGACGAGCACGGCTGGGACGATGAGGGCGTATTCAACCTCGAAGGCGGCTGCTATGCAAAGGTCATCAACCTCGACAAAGAGTCAGAACCCGACATCTACGGAGCCATCAAGCGCAATGCTCTTCTGGAAAATGTTACCGTAGATGAGAACGGCAAGATTGACTTCGCCGACAAGAAGGTTACCGAGAACACCCGCGTCTCGTATCCCATCGAACATATCGAGAAGATTGTCCGTCCCGCCAGCGAGGGTCCTGCGGCAAAGCAGGTCATCTTCCTGAGTGCAGATGCTTTCGGAGTTCTTCCTCCCGTTTCTATCCTCACTCCCGAGCAGACCAAGTACTACTTCCTCTCCGGATTCACTGCCAAGCTTGCAGGTACAGAGCGCGGAATCACCGAGCCCACTCCTACCTTCTCCGCCTGCTTCGGGCAGGCCTTCCTTGAGCTGCATCCCACCAAGTACGCCGAGGAACTCGTGAAGAAGATGGAGAAGAGCGGTGCCAAGGCTTACCTCGTGAACACCGGCTGGAACGGAACAGGCAAGCGCATCTCTATCCGCGACACCCGCGGAATCATCGATGCCATCCTCAACGGCTCCATCGACAGCGCTCCTACCAAGAAGATTCCTTACTTCGACTTCGAAGTTCCTACCAGCCTCGAAGGAGTTGACACCGGAATTCTCGATCCCCGCGACACCTATGCAGATGCCTCCCAGTGGGAAGAGAAGGCCAAGGATCTGGCTGCAAGGTTCATCAAGAACTTCCACAAATACGAGTCCAACCCTGCGGGCAAGGCTCTCGTAGAAGCAGGCCCGAAGCTCTGAGCCTGATTTTCGACATAGAGAGGGTGACAGGAGGTCAGAAGGCCGACTGTCACCCTCTCTTCTTTGTTTATATGGGATAAAGGCTTATCTTTGCCATAATATGAACCACATAATCTCCAATGCCGGAGCAGCTATTCTGGCGACACTGTTTCTGTCGGCGGCCTGTACTGCAGACAGAGTAGATATTCAAATCAGCGAACCAGTTTCCGGGGCGGCATCCCGCATAAGGATAGAAGCTCCCGCCCAGACCGTAATCCACGTGACGGCCAGTCCGGATTCACGTATTCCCAAAAAGGAAAGCCTCGTAGTCACAGGTCAAGGCAAGAGAGGCAGAGTAAAACTCAAGACCATAAGGGAAGAGGGTTGTATCACCGTTTCTACCGATTCACTCAGCGTAAGAATCGACCCCTTGAGCGGGAAGATGAGCTTTTTCGACTGTCAGGGCAAGCCCCTGCTTGAAAATGCCCGCAGTTCTTTCAGCCGCTTCAATATCGAAGGCGAACCACTTTACTCTGTGGTTCAGACCTTTGACTCGCCGGAAGATGAGTCTTTCTACGGACTTGGGCAGCATCAGAGCGATGACTTCAACTACAAGGGCAAGATTGAGGAGCTGTATCAGTTCAATACCAAGATTTCGATTCCATTCATTTACTCAACCAAGGGATACGGACTGTATTTCGACAACTACTCGTGGAGCCGCTTCGGCCACTACGAGGGCGAACGCCAGCTTGACGAACTCTTCATTCTCCGCGACAGGAACGGTTCAGAAGGTGGTTTGAGCGGCAGCTATATCTCTGCCGACGGACATAGGGTCGAAAGGACAGAGCCCCGGCTGTGCTGGTCGGATATCTATTCGGCAGCAGAGGGTCTTCCCAAAGAAATATCCTTGAACGACTCCTGGGCATGCTTCGACGGCAGTATAGAGCCTCTCGAGAGCGGAGAATACACTTTCAATCTCCTGTATGCCGGATACGTAAGGCTTCTTGCCGACGGGAAGGAAGTAATCCCGGAGATTTGGAGGACGACCATCAATCCAAATGTCAGGAGGTTCACTCTAAAGCTGGAGAAGGGGAAGAAACTGCCCGTAAGAATAGACTGGATGCCGGACGGGAACAAGTCATTCCTGGCCCTGACGGCCTACCCTCCCCTCTCTGAAGAGCTGAAGAGCAAGCAGATATGGTATTCCGAGGCTGTCCCCTGCCAGGATTATTACTTCATAAAGGGTGATAGAGCCTCTGAGGTGATACGCGGATACCGCCAGCTTACCGGCAAGGCTCCCATGATGCCAAAATGGGTGCTCGGGTACTGGCAGAGCCGCGACCGTTACTACACCCAGGAGCAGATTCTCTCGAACCTGACAGAATTCAGGACCAGAAATCTGCCCATCGACAATATCGTTATGGACTGGAACCACTGGCCACGCAGCAAATGGGGCTGTCACGAATTCGAGCAGAGCCGTTTCCCGGACCCTAAGGCTATGGTGGACAGCATTCATTCGCTGAATGCCCACATTATGGTATCGGTATGGCCTAAATTCTATCCCGAAAGCGGCCACTACGATGAGTTCCTCCAGAAGGGATGGCTCTACGAGCGCAGCATACGCGATAGCCTAATCGACTGGCTGGGCTATCCTTACGCCTTCTACGACGCATATAACCCAGATGCACGGAAACTCTTCTGGAAGCAGGTGGAGGACCACTACATCCCTCTGGGCGTGGATGCCTGGTGGATGGATGCCAGCGAGCCAAATGTCCTCGCCAACACCCCGATGAACTACCGCAAGCAGCTCTGCGGCCCTACGGCACTCGGTTCTTCGGACGAATACTTCAATGCCTACGCCCTGGTGAATGCAAGGGGAATTTTTGAAGGCGAGGCCGTAACCCGAAAAGACCACCGTCCTTTCCTCCTGACCCGTTCGGCCTTTGCCGGTCTGCAGAGATACAATACTGCGGCGTGGAGCGGAGACATCTGTGCAAGATGGGAGGAGATGAAGGCCCAGATTTCGGCCGGGCTTAACTTCAGCTTCTGCGGTATTCCCTGGTGGACAATGGATATCGGAGGGTACGTCCCTGAAAAACGCTACATTGCAGCCTGCAAGGCATACGAAAAGAACGCTACAGAGAGCGAAGACCTTGATGAATGGAGGGAACTTTATACCCGCTGGTTCCAGTTCGGGGCATTTACACCCATCTTCCGCTCCCACGGGCAGTATCCTCTGCGTGAGCCCTGGAACATAGCGCCCGAAGGGCATCCCGCATACGAGTCGATAAGATACTATCTCGGTTTGAGATACCGTCTGATGCCCTACCTGTACTCACTTGCCGGGGCAAGTTATCTTGACGACGAGGTACTGATGAGGGCTCTTGTGATGGAATTCCCCGACGACAAGGCAAGCCGTAGCATCTCCGACGAGTTTATGCTCGGCCCTTCGCTTCTGGTTGCTCCCGTATGTCAGTACAAGGCAAGGAGCCGGGAGGTCTATCTGCCCGAGTGCAAAGGCGGATGGTACAACTACTACGACGGCTGCCCCTGCGCCTCGGGGACCATTCTTGCAGATGCCCCGTATGAGAGGATTCCCCTATTCGTAAGGGCAGGAAGTATAATTGCCGAGGGGCCCGACTGCCAGAGCAGTTCCGAAGGGACACCTGAGGAACTCACGCTGAAGGTTTATTCCGGTGCCGACGGCCAGATGAAACTCTACGAGGACAGGGGCGAAGGAAAGGAGTACGAGAATGGCTGGTACTCGATTATCCCCGTGAGCTTCTGCTCTTCCGAAGGAATTCTGAAGATTGGTCAAAGAAACGGTTCTTTCGAAGGAATGCCCTTGGAGAGGACTCTGAAGGTGGTCGTATTCCCTTCGGGAAGCGAAAGGACTGTTCGCTACGACGGGCACGAGATAGAAATAAAATTATCTGAATAGCAGCATGTTACTTCTTGGTTATGACATTGGCAGCTCCTCTGTCAAGGCGAGTCTTATAAGGGTTGAGGACTCAAGGACGGTCGCAAGCGCATCTTCGCCCTCCGAGGAGGCTCCCATCCTGTCACTCCGTCCCGGCTGGGCCGAGCAGAACCCCAACGACTGGTGGGAATATCTAAAGGAAGCCACACTCAAGTTGAAGCCATCGCTCGAATCGGACAAAGTGGCCGCCATAGGCATCTCCTATCAGATGCACGGGCTGGTTTGCGTAGGAAGAGACCTCAGGCCTCTCAGAAATGCCATCATCTGGTGCGATTCGAGGGCTGTCCCCTACGGACAGAAGGCTTTTGCAGAAATCGGTGCCGACCGCTGCCTGAAGCACAACCTCAATTCGCCCGGAAACTTTACGGCTGCAAAGCTCGCCTGGGTTAAGGAGAACGAGCCCGAATTGTACAGGCAGATATACAAGATTCTGCTCCCTGGCGACTATATTGCCACTCGGATGAGCGGCGAGGCAACAAGCACTGTGAGCGGTCTGTCGGAAGGGATACTTTGGGATTTCAGACAGAACTGTGTATCTACCGAGATATTGGATGCCCTGGGTCTTGACCCCGCGATGATTGCCCGGACCGTCCCCTGTTTTGGAGAATCGCTGCATCTTGGCAGCGCCGCCGCACAGGAACTCGGGCTCGAGGCCGGCATACCCATCTGCTACCGGGCAGGAGATCAGCCCAACAACGCATTCAGCCTGAACGTGCTGAGACCAGGAGAAATAGCCGCTACGGCAGGAACCTCGGGAGTGGTTTACGGAGTCAGCGGCAAGATTGCCTGCGACCCGCTGTCGAGGGTGAATTCCTTCGCGCACGTCAACCATAGCCCCGAAGACCCCCGCATTGGAATACTTCTGTGCATCAACGGAAGCGGAATACTCAATGCCTGGACACGAAGGAACGTCGCCCCTGAGGGGCTCACCTACGCCGAGATGAATGCCCAGGCCGCAAAAGTACCCGTAGGCTGCGAGGGGCTTTCGATACTTCCCTTCGGGAACGGTGCCGAGCGTATGCTGGGCAACCTTGCCCCCGGATGCAGCATCCACGGACTCGATTTCAACAGACACTCCCGCGCGCATATCTACCGCGCCGTTCAGGAAGGCATAGCATTCTCATTCCGCTACGGGATGGACATTATGTCGGAAATGGGGATGAAGGCATCGGACATTCACGCCGGTGCGGCAAATCTCTTCCTGTCATCAGTCTTCCGCAAGACCCTGTCTTCAGTCACAGGAACGGTAATCAATCTGTATGACACCGACGGTGCCGCAGGTGCCGCAAGGGGTGCAGGAGTCGGTTGCGGAATATATCGCAACACCGACGAGGCCTTCGAGGGCCTTGGCATTATCGGCAGCCAGACACCCGAAGACAGGAAACTGTACGAAGCTGCATATCAGAACTGGAAAGAACATTTAATGTAAGAACAATATGGCAAACAAAGTTTATTTCCCCGGCATCGACAAGATTGCCTTTGAAGGAACAGAGAGCAAGAACCCTCTGGCATTCCGTTATTATGATCCCGAAAGGCTTGTGATGGGCAAGAAGATGAAGGACTGGCTACGTTTTGCAATGGCCTGGTGGCACACACTCGGCCAGGCATCCGGCGACCAGTTCGGAGGCCAGACCCGTTCATACGAATGGGACAGCGCCGAATGCCCTATGCAGAGAGCAAAAGACAAGGTTGACGCAGGTTTCGAGATTATGCAGAAACTCGGCATCGCTTACTACTGCTTCCACGACATTGACCTTATTGAGGACAGCGACGACATAGGCGTATATGAGGCTCGGATGCAGGAGATTACAGAATATCTCGAGCAGAAGATGAAGGAGACCGGAATCAAGCTGCTCTGGGGTACTGCAAACGTATTCGGACACAAGCGCTATATGAACGGAGCTGCCACCAACCCCGACTTTGACGTAGTTGCAAGGGCAGCTGTCCAGATTAAGAACGCTATCGATGCCACCATACGTCTGGGAGGTGAGAACTATGTGTTCTGGGGAGGACGCGAAGGGTATTCGAGTCTTCTGAACACCCAGATGCAGCGCGAAAAGGACCATCTTGCCAAGATGCTCACTGCAGCCCGCGACTACGCCCGTTCAAAGGGCTTCAAGGGGACATTCCTCATAGAGCCCAAGCCTATGGAGCCCACAAAGCACCAGTATGACGTCGATACCGAGACTGTCATAGGATTCCTCAGGGCCAATGGTCTTGAGAAGGACTTCAAGGTAAACATCGAGGTCAACCACGCCACCCTTGCCGGACACACCTTCGAGCACGAGCTGGCAGTTGCCGTTGACAACGGAATGCTCGGAAGCATCGACGCCAACAGGGGCGATGCCCAGAACGGCTGGGACACAGACCAGTTCCCCATCAGCGACTGGGATCTCACCCAGGCTATGCTGCAGATTGTCCGCAATGGCGGCCTGGGAACGGGAGGCTCTAACTTCGATGCCAAACTCCGCCGCAACTCCACCGACCCCGAGGATATCTTCATCGCACACATAAGCGCTATGGATGCAATGGCCAGAGCCCTGCTCAATGCAGCCAACATCATCGAGAACAGTCCCATTCCCGCAATGGTCAAGGAAAGGTACGCTTCCTTCGACAGCGGCAAAGGCAAGGAGTTCGAACAGGGAAAGCTCTCTCTTGAGGAACTGGCAGAGTATGCCAGACAGAACGGCGAACCCGCCCAGAGATCCGGAAAGCAGGAACTCTACGAGGCACTCATCAACATATATTCCGAATGAGCGCCAGTTCCAAGAAAGGCAGTCCTGCCTATCTGGCAGGCATTGTTCTGATTGCAGTCATAGGCGGGCTTCTCTTCGGATATGACACGGCTGTGATTTCGGGGGCAGAGAAAGGACTTCAGCAGTTCTTCTCGTCTGCCACCGGCTTCACTTACACCGATGCCATCCACGGATTCACCACATCGAGCGCACTGATTGGTTGCATTATCGGAGCCTTCCTTTCAGGTTTCCTCGCATCGTCTTTCGGACGCAAGAAAACTCTGTTCGTGGCAGGAATTCTTTTCCTGCTGTCGGCACTCGGTTCGTGGAGGCCCGAATTCATCTTCTTCGAGAAGGGGGTACCCACGAGCGGGCTTCTGATAGCATTCAACATCTACCGCATTCTCGGAGGAATAGGTGTCGGACTGGCCTCGGCCCTCTGCCCTATGTACATTGCCGAGGTTTCTCCCGCTGAAAAGAGGGGGACTCTTGTATCCTGGAACCAGTTTGCCATCATCTTCGGCCAGCTGATGGTTTACTTCGTAAACTTTCTGATTGTACGCGCTCACGCTAACGACCCTGCGGTGCAGGAGTGGGCTATGCAGGTCGGCTGGAGGACTATGTTCGTCAGCGAGACGGTTCCCGCCGGTCTGTTCGCTCTGCTGATTCTGCTTGTGCCCGAGACTCCGAGGTATCTCGTCCTGAGCGGCAGAGAAGACAAAGCTCTCGAGGTCCTCACCCGCATAAACGGCTACGACAAAGCCGGCGGAATCCTTCAGGATATCAAGGATACTGCCGTAGAGAAGAAGGAAAGGCTGCTGGCATACGGCTTTATGGTGGTGTTTATAGGATGTATGCTGAGCGTATTTCAGCAGATAATAGGCATAAACGCCGTACTCTATTTTGCTCCGAGAATATTCGAGTCAATGGGAATGGGCAACCCTATGGCCCAGACCGTGATAATGGGAATCATCAATATCAGCTTCACCCTGCTGGCAGTGTTCACAGTCGAGAAGCTGGGAAGGAAACCTCTGCTGATCTGCGGCTCGGCGGGAATGGCAGTGGGTGCATTCGGCGTTGCTCTCAGCAACATCGCTGACCTGCCTGCTTTCATACCTGTGGCCAGTATAATGCTCTACAGCGCCTGCTTTATGTTCAGCTGGGGGCCTGTATGCTGGGTTTATATCTCCGAAATCTTCCCCAATACAATAAGGTCGCAGGCCACGGCCATAGCGGTGGCTTTCCAGTGGATATTCAACTTCCTGGTATCATCGACCTTCGTACCTATGTACAGCTGGAGCCCGTTCTTCGCATATGCCCTTTATGGAGTGATATGCATAGTGGCGGCACTCTTCGTATGGAAGCTGGTTCCCGAGACCAAGGGCAAGACTCTGGAAGACATGAACAGACTCTGGAGAAAGTAATACTCTATAGTTTTTTCGAGGTTCGGCTGTATTCTGAAGGATTGCAGCCGAACTTCTTTTTAAACCTGAGAGAGAAATACTTGGGCGAGCTGAAACCCAGGTTGTCGGCAACTTCGGCGACACGGTATGTCCCCTCTGACAGCATAGTGGCGGCGTGCTTGAGGCGTATGTCCTCAATGAATACCTGGGGTGTCTGACCACAGGCTGCCTTGAGGCGGGCAGTCAGGGTGGTCTTGCCCATATTGAGCTCCGAGCACAGCAGGGGGACATCCAGATTCTGGGCAAAGAGATTGCGTTCGACGGCTCCAATAGCGGCATTCAGGAATTTGGCATTCATGGATGCTATGGCGGTGGGGCTGGAAGGATCCTCATTTCTGTCAAGGTTGTCGTTCTCCATATCTACGAAGTCCGAAATGAGAGTTCTCATATTCTTTGCCTTGATGTAGATGTCTTCGATGTTCTCCACGCCCTTGGTTCTGGAACCGAAGTCTCTGAAGAATCGTTCTATCTGTCCTATTATCAGATTAAGAGGAGTCCTGAGCCTGTATGAGATATCCACGAAGAACTTGCTCTTTTCGATATTCTCCCTTTCCTGACGACGCAGTTTCTCGGCCAGCAGCATTCTTGTCCAAAGAGTGTACAGGACAAAGGCAATCAGGGTCAGAAGGAATGCAATCACAGAGATTTTGAACAAGGGAGTGGCATACCAATAGGGTTTGAGCACAAGGGAGAGAGAATCTTCGGCGCAATCCCCTCCCCTTCTGTCGGCCCTTACCCTGAGGGTATATCTGCCGTGATGCATATTCATAAAACGTAAGGGAGAACCTATGTCGAAAATGTGCCACTGTTTGTCAAATCCTTCGAGGCAGTAGCTATAGACCGGCGAATTGACTCCGGTATAGTCGAAAGCAGCTGCATCAAGGCTGAAACTCGTCTGGCCGGGAGCGAGAACTATTTCGTCAAGAAAAGGCAGGTGAACCTTGGCGTCGAGCCTCTTGTCATTGACAAAAATAGCGTCGAGGGTAATGTTCAGAGGAGCCTGGCGGGGTCTTGCAAAGTCGGAGGGGAGCATCGCCAGACCATTTCCGCCTCCGGCCAGAATGGAACCGTCGGAAAGTAGGAGTGCCGCTCCACCACGGGCGGACTTGAAAGTAAGTCCGCTCTGATGACTGTAGTTATGGCAGATATGTTTTTCGGTATCAAGTATCGAGAGCCCGGACACAGTCCCCACAAGCACATATCTGTCATCAACAGGAACCACATATGCAGTATGGTTGTCGGCGAGTCCGCAGTTTTCTGTTCCGTAGAAAGTCGCCCTCTCCCCTTCCATACAAACGACACCGTAGGTTCCGCCCACAAGGGCCATCCAGATGCGCCCCTTTCGGTCTATGGAGATGTCTGAGACAATGTTGGCATTCCACGGTACAGGAGCGTCATCGGGCGCAGGGACACTCTCTATGACTCCTCCAGGCCTGTAGCGGTACAGGCCCTGTGAAGCAATCCAGAGAGTTCCTTCGCCATCTGCCTCTATGTCATAAATGCGGGATTCAAGACCCGGAATGCGCCTTGTGACTGCACTCTCGGTTCTGGGATTGAAACTGTACAGGCCATAGGTTCCTCCAAGATAAAGAGTGTCAGACAGCATTTCTATGGAAACTATCGATTCAGAGGCATTCATCGACTGGGGGATTCTGACCTGGACACGAGTAACAGAACCGCGTGAAAAGTCGTAACAGAGCATTGGGGAGGAATAGTCTCCTGCCCAGAGACGGTCGGCAGAGGCGTCGTAATAAGACCCCTGATACTTGATGCCTTCGGTCCCGGGCATAAGAGTCCAGGTTCCGGACGAATATTTCCACATACCGAAATTGTCGGTCAACATCAAAATGTCTCCCCTGTGGTCTTGAACAAGGGAACGCACTATATCAGAACCCGGTGGAGTGGGCACATTCTCGAAAGGAAAGGAACTTACATTTGCATAATAGACACCGTTGTAATATGTCCCTGTCCAGAGATTGTCATCGCGATCGACAAACACGCCGCAAACAGGGCTTCCTGTTCGCCCGGACAGGCTTTCTTCGCTTAATTCTCCGGAGGGATTGAGACGGAACAGGCCGTTTACAGCACCTATGTAAAGATTTCCGGAAGAATCGGATGCAAAAGAACGGACTTGGCGGAATGGGACTCCCTTGTGAGCAGTGTAAGACTCTAGAGTCTGCCAGCTGCTTGTATCAACAGAGAGGAAACCTCCCGAATATAGCCCTATCCAGAGACGCTTCGACGAATCAAGGTGCAGGTCCATTACTCTTGAAGGAAGAGGCATAACAGCCCTTACGCTGTCGGATTCGATAAGAACAAGACCTGAATCGGTTGTTCCTGCTACAAGACTACCGTCGCCGAGACGCTCAAGACAGGTGACACTATAGTTCTCAGGGAGTCTGCGGCTGAGGGTAAGGGTGTCGCTGCGTCCGACATAGATGCGTGAATCGACTGCGACAAGAATAGAGTCTGCTTCGGCAAGAAGGGCCGAAGATTCGAGAGGAAGGCTGTCGGAGCGAAGAATCTCTGTGGAGGAAGTAGAAATATCGAAGCGGCAAAGTGATTTCAGGGTAGGTGCATAGATGAGGTTCTCGGCGTTGGTGGCAAGCGGATGCCAGGGCATGGAGGTGTGCATGGTCTCGAGTTTGTGACCGTTGAAGCGGCAGAGACCTATTGAGGTATTCAACCATATTGCTCCCAATCTGTCCTGAATGATAGAATATACCGATGTTGTGGACAAAGAACTGAGTTCCAGAGGGATACGGTTATTTATAGAGTAAAGCTGGAACGAGGATGCCAGAGCCGACAATACTACAATCAGGAATTTGCGCATACGCATAAATGCTTAAAATCGAACAATATTACGACAAAAATCGAACAATAACTACCATTTAGAGTAATAAAAAAAGTAAATTTGAGCCATGATATCATATGCACTTATTATAGCTGCCGCAACAGCTTTCACTTCACCTGTGGACACCCTTCCCGTGATAGGGAAGGGAGAGATGTACCACAAAGGTTGGATTGACTTCAACAAGAACGGAGTCAAGGACATCTACGAAGATCCTTCGGCCGACATTGAAGCCAGAATCGAGGACCTGCTTTCTCGTATGACCATCGAAGAAAAGACCTGCCAGATGGTCACCCTTTACGGATACAAGAGAGTGCTCCAGGACGACCTGCCCACGCCAGAATGGAAACAAAAACTCTGGAAAGACGGAATAGGCGCCATTGACGAGCATCTGAATTCGTTCCGCAACTGGGATCTTCCGCCTGTGGAATCTCCCTACAATTGGCCCGCCTCCAAGCACGCCTGGGCACTGAACAGGGTGCAGCAGTTCTTTATTGAGGAAACCCGTCTTGGCATCCCCGTCGATTTCACGAACGAGGGAATCAGGGGTGTGGAATCATACATTGCCACCAACTTCCCGACCCAGCTTGGGCTCGGCCATACCTGGGATCGCGAACTTGTGCGTCAGGTAGGTTATATAACAGGACGCGAAGGCAGACTCCTGGGATACACTAATGTATATGCACCCATTATGGACGTCGGACGCGACCAGAGGTGGGGCCGTTATGAAGAGGTGTACGGCGAGAGCCCCTGGCTGGTTGCCGAACTGGGTGTCGAGATGTGCCAGGGTATGCAGACCAACCATCAGGTTGCATCTACAGGAAAGCATTTCATCGCATATTCAAACAACAAGGGAGGACGTGAGGGAATGTCACGTGTGGATCCTCAGATGGCCCTTCACGAAGTTGAGAACGTTCACTGCTACCCCTGGAGAGAAGTTATCCAGAGAGGCGGTATGCTTGGCGTGATGAGCTCGTACAACGACTATGACGGCGAGCCCATACAGGGAAGTTCTTACTGGCTGATTGACAGGCTCAGAGGTGATTTCGGGTTCAAGGGATATGTCGTATCCGACTCCGATGCCGTCGAGTACCTGCACTCCAAGCACCACGTGTCCAAGGATATGAAAGAATCCGTAAGACAGGCAGTCGAGGCAGGTCTGAATGTGAGATGCACCTTCAGGACACCCGACAGCTATGTACTCCCGCTCAGAGAACTCGTAAAGGAAGGCACAATTTCTATGGAGACCATCGACGCTCGCGTAAGGGATGTGCTGCGCGTCAAATTCATAGTAGGTCTCTTTGACAATCCCTATCAGCTTGATTATGAGGCCGCCGACAGAGAGGTCAACAGCGACGAGAACAACGAATGGGCAAAAAGGGCATCCAGGGAGTGTCTGGTGCTTCTTAAGAACGACGGAACCCTGCCTCTGGATAAGGATAAACTACGCAAGGTCGCTATAATCGGGCCCAATGCCGACGAAACAAGCTTCGTGCATCAGCACTACGGTCCGGTAGCCACACGCTCGTATTCGGTGCTCGAGGGTATGCAGACAGCCCTTCAGGGCAAGGCCGAAGTCCTCTATGCAAAGGGCTGCGATCTCGTGGATGCCAACTGGCCCGATTCAGAGATTCTGCCCGTGGCTCCCACCGCGGACGAACTCGCCAGGATGCAGGAGGCAGTGAATATTGCTGAGCAGTCCGACGTAGCGATTGTAGTTCTGGGCGGAGGAACAAGGACCTGCGGCGAGAACAAGAGCCGTACCAGCCTTGACCTTCCCGGCCACCAGCAGCTTCTTCTCGAAAAAGTATGCGCTACAGGCAAGCCTGTGGTTCTGGTACTCATCAACGGACGTCCCCTGTCAGTGAACTGGGCAGCAGCAAACGTAAACTCCATTCTCGAGGCCTGGTATCCCGGGACCCACGGAGGAACTGCCGTTGCAGAGGCCCTGCTCGGCGATTACAACCCTGGAGGAAAACTGACTGTAACCTTCCCCAGAACCGTAGGACAAATTCCTTTCAACTTCCCTTTCAAGCCTGCATCGCAGGTTGACGGAGGCAACAAGACCGGCCCCACGGGCAAGCAGAGCCGTGTACACGGAGCCCTGTGGGACTTCGGCTTCGGCCTGAGTTACACCACTTTCGAATATTCCGACCTCAAACTCAGCAAGCACGTCATTTCTCCCGACGAAAACGTGGAAGTATCGTTCAAAGTCACTAATACCGGTTCCCGCAAGGGCGACGAGGTCGTACAGTTGTACATCCACGACCAGCTGTCGAGCATTACAGTATATGAGCGCCAGCTGAGGGGCTTCGACAGGATCCCGCTGGAGAGCGGCGAAAGCAGGACAGTGACATTCACACTCACTCCCAAAGACCTCAGTCTTCTGGACAAGAACTTCAACAGAGTAGTAGAGCCGGGAGTATTTGATATTCTCATCGGAGCATCCTCAACCGATATCAGGCTTCAGAAGATGCTCAGGGTCTCCGACGGAACCCCCGAGGGAAGCACCGATCCCAACCTGTCCGCAAGGCCCAAGGCTATTTTCCCTGTCACCGTTGGCAAGGGCGACGATGTCACTATGCCCCTTCGCGAGGGAAAACTCTCTGATTACCTGAATATTAAATGGGCTGCCGGGACAGACTGCAACTTTGAGATTCAGTGGACCAAGGGTGGCGGACAGTTCATTCCCTGCTTCAAGGGCAGTGCAAAGGGAAAGGGTACCAAGACTTACAAATTCGAAGAATTCGAGGGCAGTGAGGTCCGCGTCGCCATTACCCGCGGCAAGGCTGTCATCGAAGGAATTGACAGCATAGCTATCCAGAAATGAGAAGAATAGCTTCAATCTTGATTCCTCTGGCCCTCGTGCTTTCGTGCGAGAAGGGAACTGGCCGTCCTTCCGATGCCGGAAAAGGCGAAGAAAAGGTCCCCGGAACAGTCCAGACCTATGTTTACAGCCGCTCACTCAAGGTTTCGCAACTCTACGATGTCACTGTAAATACCGAGACACAGATGGTTCTGAGGACTGAGGAGCCCCACATCTGCGCTTTCGGATGCAGCGACACCGTAAAGGTAACGGTTGACCTCCTGAGCGGCAAGGCCGAATCGGTTGCTGTCCGCCCCCTGAACAAGGGATACAGGTACCGTCAGGAAGATGACGGACGCCTGACATTGTTCCTTGCACCACTCGACAGGGTCGTGGTAGAATTCAACGGCAGCAGCGAGAATCCTCTGTTCCTTTTTGCCAACCCTTTGGAAGAGAAGCCGGCCAGGGAAGAGTGCGCGTACTATTTTGAGGCAGGTAAGACCTATGAGAAGACCATAGCCCTTTCTTCAGGAAAGGTTTACCTCGAAGCAGGGTCATACGTTAGCGGACAAATCCACGTTCTTTCGGGTTCCAACGTACAGATTGCAGGATACGGCATCCTGAACGGAGTGGGCGGTTCCAAGCCTGTCTTCATCAACAATTCCGACAATGTTTCGGTGGACGGAATCATACTGGTCAACCACGATTTCTGGTCAACTCTGGCGACCCAGTCCACAAACATCTCCTTCAATAATTATAAAGTAGTGGCTCCCGCGTCAAGCAACGAGCAGGGACACGAAAACGATGCTCTGGACATTCTCGGGTGCAGCCACGTGCGCATCAGCGACTGTTTCACCTACTGCCACGACGATGCCTTGTGCATAAAGAGCGAAAAATGGCTCTACAAAGGCAAGGTTGAGGACTATTTGGCTGAGGATTGCATAATATGGAACTATAACAACGGAACATCTCTCGAAATCGGGCTAGAACTGAACCAGGACTGCTCCGACGTGCATTTCAAGGATATCTACTGCGTCCATTCCGGAGGCGGAATGAACTCCGGGCTCCAAAGGGCCGGCATAGGGATGAAGCAGTGCGCGGGAGGCACCCTGAGCAACTTCAGCTTTGAGAACATCTATGTCGAAGACGCAAAGGAGTTCGGAATCTATCTTGGAATCTACAAGAGCTACGCCTCTATTGGAGAGGGAGTTGAATGGCAGCCCGGAGCAATCGACGGAGTAAGTTTCAAGAACATCCACATCGACGGTCCCGCGCCTTACGGAAATGTAATAAAAGGCTACGACAACGACCAGCATTCAATAAAGAATGTGCATTTCGAAGGCCTTTACAGGAACGGGGAAAGAATAACTGACGCCAAATCATTTTTCAACACCTGCGTCAATTCATCAGTAACGATTGAATAACACGGATATAAAACTATGAACCAATTTAAAAGAATTGCCTTCAGCCTGCTGCTTTGGGTGGCGAGTCTTACGACGGCCTTAGCACAGGGCGGCACTGTGAACGGCACAGTAAGGGATTCAAACGGAGACCCTGTCCCCGGAGCAGCCGTCTTTTACAAGGGAACTACCAATGCGTCTATGACCGATGTTCAAGGGCGCTTCAGCATCCCTTTCCAAAAGGGGAAAACACTCGTATTCAGCTGTTTCGGACTTAAGGACAAAGAAATTACAGTCACTGACACAAAACCTCTGGCCGTGATTCTCGAAACTGATTCGATGACAATCGACGATGCGGTTGTAATAGGATACGGAACCGTTTCGAGAAGGGATCTCACAGGCTCTATTGCCTCTATCAAGGCGGACGAACTGATGAAATCCGGCAGTTCCAACGCTCTCGGCGCCCTCCAGGGCAAGGTGGCCGGCCTGCAGATTACCTCGCAGTCGGGAGAACCCGGTTCCGGCTTCTCAATCAAGATTAGGGGAAACAACTCAATCAATGCGGGAACCACTCCCCTGTTCGTCATCGACGGAATGCAGATGGACATCTCCTCTTCCGAGGTTGCATCTTCGACTGCTACCGGCAGCGGCGGATATGACCCTATGTCCTTCCTGAATCCCGCTGACGTCGAGTCCATTGAAGTTCTCAAGGACGCTTCGGCCACAGCAATCTACGGAGCCAGGGGTGCCAACGGAGTTGTCATCATCACAACAAAGAGCGGGGCCACCGGCTACGACAAGACTGTCGTCAACTTCGACGCTTCGATGAGCCTGTCCGAGAATCCGAAATACATCGAGATGCTCGGTCCCCAGGACTACATCAACTACCGTTTCGAACGTAAAGACTACGGCTACTATGCCTTCGGTATCGACACCAACCAGGACGGCATAGAGGATACTGCCGAAAGCGCCGAAGGCTACGAATACTATGACTGGCAGAAAGTCATGTACCGCAAGGCCTTGGGGCAGAGCTACAACGTTTCTCTCAGCTCCATGGTCGGGGGAGGCACCCAGATTGCAGCCAGCCTCGGCTACCTCAACCAGGAAGGTCTTATCCGCAACAACGACCAGAGCCGCTACACGGCCCGCATCAAGATCGATCACAAAATAGGGAAGAAGGTCAAGGTGGGAGGAGTCGTGAATTTCGGCCGCACAATCTCGACCGGAGCCGTGTCTTCCGGAGGCGGTTCCCTCGGATACAGCGGACTTGTGCAGTACATCTACCTCGAGCGTCCGATCAAGAAATGGACTTCCGACGAGGCTGACGAATACGAGGGAGTCCCCTTCGGACTGCTGTCGCTGATAACTGACCAGACCTACAGGAAGACGACCTACGACCGTCTCACCGCCAACGCATATGCCAACTGGGACATCACAAAGCATCTGAGCTTCCGAGCCAACGCGTCCGGCGGTCTTTCCTCTTCTACACTCATGGAGTACTACTCCTCACTCAGCAAGTGGGGGCGCTCTCGCCACGGAAAGGCAACCAACCGCAACGTACAGACCTACAACTACAACCTCACAGCCCAGCTGAATTATAAGAACAGCTGGAACAAGAAGCACAACTTAGACGCTATGGTCGCCGGGGAAATCACCTACTACAATTCCTCGAACCTGACCCTCAGCGGATACAATTTTACCGACGAGAGCACCGGTGCGTACAACATCGGCAAGGCGGGCATCATCGAGACCCCTGACCAGTCAGTATCGGACAACGCCAAGATGTCCTTCATTTCGCGCGTAAGCTACAACTACAGGCAGAAATATTATCTGACCGGAACCCTTCGTGCAGACGGCTCGTCCAAGTTCTATTCCGGCAACAGGGTAGGCTGGTTCCCTTCAGCATCACTCGCCTGGAGGGTAAGTGAGGAACCCTGGGTCAAGAGCGGAGCTCCCTGGATTGACGAATTCAAGCTCAGGCTCAGCGCCGGTGCCTCAGGTAACGACCGTATAGGCAACTACGCTGCCCTGGCAACGCTCGGGACCAACTACTACTCAGCCTCGGGCACCGAGATTATGGGTATGGCACCCACGGCATCGGCCAATCCCAATCTGAAATGGGAAACCACCTACCAGTATGACGCAGGATTCGACCTTTCTGTGCTGAACGAGAAGATCAACCTCACCGCCGACGTCTATTACAAAGACACCCGCGACATGCTATATCAGGCTACCCTGTCGGCACAGTCGGGATACACAACCCAGTGGCAGAACCTCGGAAGGGTTGAGAACAAAGGTATTGAGATTGCCCTCAACACCCACAACATCGACACACGCTCCTTCTCGTGGTCAAGCAGTTTCACCTTCGATCTTTCGCGCAACAAGGTCCTTGACATAGGAGGAATTGAGTACACTATGGTAAACATAGGCAACGGCCAGCTCTCTTCCGACATCTCGAGGATAGTGGTCGGCCAGCCGATAGGAATAGGCTGGGGATACCTCTCCGACGGCAACTACCAGGTCGAAGACTTCATCATAACCGACAAGAACGGACGCGAGATTCCGGCCGAATCCATAAACAACAAGAATTTCAGCTATTACAACTACACCCTTCGCGACGACGTTGTCAGCATTGCCGGAAAGACCGTTCAGCCCGGTGACCGAAAATACAAGGATATATACGGCAACGACAACGTAATCACAACCGAAGACCGCACCAAGATAAGCGACTCCAACCCCAAATTCAGCATAGGTCTTGGCAACAGCTTCACCTGGAAGAACTTCGATTTGAACATCTTCCTCGAGGGTGTGTACGGGCGTCAGATTCTCAACGAGTTCAAGCTCAGAAGCGAATCCGGCGAAAGCGGCGGAACCCAGAGTAACAACCTCACCAAGGCTGCCTGGGACGGGCACTGGACTCCTGAAAACAGGTCTGACACTTACTCGCGCCTGCGCAACCAGACCAACACCTACTGCTCCGACTACTACGTAGAAGACGGTTCGTACCTTCGCATCAAGACAGTCTCCCTGGGTTATTCCCTAGGCAGGAAGGTTCTTGAGAAAATGCACGTGCGTTCCGGAAGGATAGCCCTGAACATCGACAATCTGCACTGTTTCACTTCCTACAGCGGCAACGACCCCGACGTGAGTTCATCGAACTCGCTGTTCACAGGTTTCGACCGTATGTCCTACCCCAAGGCAAGGACCTACAGCCTGTCGCTGAACATAGGCTTCTAAAGGACTGAACTACAATGAGAAACACAGCATTATACATATTTGCGGCAACAGCTCTGCTGCTCACAGTCTCGTGCGAGAAGGCCGAGTTCCTCAACCGCGCTCCGTACTCGAGCACCGCTCCTGAGAATTTCTACAGTACCGAGAGCCAGATGAATATGGCTCTGGTATCCTGCTACGAGACTATTAACACCCACAAGATTCCCGGTCTGACCTACTGCCAGAGAGGCTCCTACGCACAGGGACTTATGTACCTTATGAACGCGCCGAGCGACTGCGTCGTGGGTCAGGCGAGTTCTATGGGCGAAGGCGTCGAAATGGAACAGTGCACCTTCGACGAGAGTTCGAACTGCATTCGCCATTTCTGGAAAGTGTTCTACACCGGAATCAACCGCTGCAATATCATTCTTGCCTACATCGACGGAATATCCGGACTCAGCGAAGAGAAGAAGGTCCAGTTCAAGGCCGAGGCCCGTTTCATGAGGGCTTTCTACTACTACCACCTTGCCTGGAACTTCGGAGGAATACCCATCGTCACCGACTATGCTTCGGCGGGAGATGAGCCCCGTTCTTCACTTAAAGACGTTTATGAACAGCTGATTATCCCCGACCTCGAATACGCATCGGCTAACCTGGCCGAAGCAGGCGGACTGATTGCAAACGTATCGGTTGACAAGTACGTTGCCGAAGCCTATATGGGCCGAATCTGCAACTATCTCGCAGCCTGCAAGCGCTACGGAACAGGTGCCAATCTGGTAGCCGAGCAGCCCCTCAACGACTTCAGTTGGGTTAACGCCAACGCAATGTCCGCCAAAGCCAAGGCAGCACTTGAGGACGTATGCCTCAACTCACCCTATATCCTCAATCCCGACTACAGGATGAACTTCCTTGAGGCGGCGAAGAGCGAGCAGAAAAAGGAGTGCATGCTGCTTGCGGAGCAACCCCTGAGCGGCAGTGAAGGATACTGGCCCAACAGTTACTACATCCCCACCTCGGTCAATCCTCCTGCATACCCGACCACATACGGCGGACGGCACATTCCTACCTACCGTGGTTTCTATATGTTCTCTCCCAAAGACAGCAGACGCGACTGGAACTATGTGGGAAGGGCCACCGACGGCTACACCGAGATTAAACTTGCCAACTGCAACTATCCCGTACCCGTATTCCAGGATTCCATTACGGTTACGGTAAAAGATGCCGAGGGCAAGCCCGTCGTGGATCCGGTAAGCGGCGAGACCGTAAAGCAAAAGATTCTGCACCCCCTGTACGACTCCCCCACCCAGACATACCGGGCCAACTCGAACCTTCAGATATGTACCGGAAAGTTCAGGCTCGCAAGGATAGAGGAACTCCAGCGCACTTACCAGCAGTCGGCCCTGTCTTATCCTCTGATGAGGCTTGCCGACGTGTATCTTATGTATGCCGAAGCCTTGTACTTCACAGGTGACGAGGCCAACGGGCGGGTATGGATGAACAAAGTTCTGCGCAGGGCCTCCACAGACGAAGCCAACTACAACGAACTGCTCGCGGCATACCACAGAGACGATTTCGTAGAAGAACTTCTCGAGAGCCGCGAAAGGGAACTCTCTATGGAGTGCTCCCGCCGCTGGGACCTCATACGCTTCAACCGCATCGACGAAGCCATCTCGAGTCTGGACCAGGAAAGGGTTTCCGAATACAAGGGCGACCCCATCGATGAAGAATATCTGCTTATTCCGGAAACTTCCGCCCTGCGCATACTTATCGGCACGCTGAAGCAGAACTGGATGCCCTTCAAGATATGGCTCCCAATCTCGGAAGAGCAAAGGGGTGTCAACAAGGGCCTGAGCCAGAATGCCGGTTGGGGCGCATCGGTTCAATAGATTATCATATACATAACCACTTATTAATTACCATGAAGAAATCAACTATCCTGATTTGTCTTGCTGCACTCAGCATTGTTGCTTGCAAGCCCGAGAATCCTGCGGAGGAATTCCCTACTCCCGAAGCAGGTGCCAGCTACACCTTCCAAGGAACCGTTGCAACAGACGGATTCACATGGAATTCAGCTTCCATCATCGGTGTCTATGGACTCACCGAAGGTGTGAAGGTCGCCAATGCGGAATGCCGCATTGAAGGCTATGCAATTCCCGTAGTACCTGAAGAAGGAGAAGAAGCTCCCGTGTTTGTGCCTTCCAAGTGGGAAGGTCAGGCAAGCGCTCCCTTCATCTCTCCCGCTATGGATCTTGTAAAAGGACATAACGAGTTCCTCGTTTACACTCCTTACAACGAAGAGATGACCTACATCCCGAGCCAGAAGAAGATTTACAATCTTTCTGTCTCTGACAGCCAGGTCCAGCCTGCCCCTAACGTGGCCGGAGCCTGCTTCGCACTTGGTGTAATCGACGTCATCCCCGGAAAGGACGAGGTATTCCCTTTCACCCTGAATCCCGTCACCGCTATGCTGAAGATCAACATATCCACCAGCGAGTTTGCAGGCTACGGAGTGAAGAAGGTAACGATTATTGACGAGAGCGAAAGCGCCAAGCTCGGAGGTACCTTCGACGTTGTTCTCGACGGAATGGAATTCACCACCTTCGAGAGCACAAGCAAGGTTGCCACCACCATCACCGCCTCAAAGCCTATGGCTGCCGGCGAGACCCAGAGCGTATTCGTGAACATCCTTCCCGGTGACTTCTCCTCGACCGAATTCACCATTCTCATCGAGATGACTTCGGACAAGGGCAATGTCACTATTCCCCTCAAGAAGAAAGGCGTGAAATGCGAAGCCGGAAAGACCGCCGAGTTGAACATCTCCGACCTCAAGTCTTCGGACAACATCTACGAGTGGTACTGCCCCGTGGAGAGCCGTATGCTCGCAGGATGCAACTATGCCTATGGCGACGCCAATACCTATCTTATTCAGTGCAAGTCGGCCGTCTATGCCGGCAGTGTCGTTCCCAACGCCGACATCCCCAGCGAGGTTGTCATCGACTACCGCCTCAGGGGTGACTTCACTCAGGGAGAGGCTCCCGTGGACGTAACCTTCGAATGGGCAACCCTCAACAACGGAACCGTCTACGTGCCCAGACACGATAATAAGTTCTCGCCCAACGGGCTCGTATTCGAAGCCAATCCTGCCAACTTCACCGTCAAGGTGACCAACAACTCCGCCACTGCCGGAGCACCTATCCTCATTATGAAAAACAAGGAAGGCAAGATTCTCTGGGGATGGGCTTTCTGGAACATCGCGGCTGACGGCACAAAACTCGAGGCCGTCAACGTGGGCGGATACAAGCTCGCCAATATGAGCATAGGCCAGGCAACCACTGACCTTAAGAACTGGCTTACCGCCTGCGACAACATCAACCGTACCGTTTACTATTACCAGTGGGGACGCTACCTTCCCATCTTCTGGAACTCCTACTGGACCTGCAGTTTCATCGGAACAGCCTCTGGCCAGCCTGTCATTGAGCAGACCGGAGGAAACGTTGCTGCCATCCAGGGACCTTTCGCCACTATTCGCGAATCGCTTGATTATCCTTACGGAGCAATAACCCACTATGACACAAGCAAGGATGTTGCCGGTCAGAAGACTGCCGTAAATATGACCAACTGGACCGACGAGTTCAAGGGAGACCTCTGGGGCGGCGTTGTCGGAAAATCCGACGAGGCAGGAACCAAGTCCATCTACGACCCCTGTCCGAAGGGCTGGAGGGTAGCGGACCACGATGCTCTCAAGGCTATTGAGGCCATAGTCGGCACAAAACCTTCCACTTACGAGGAAACAAATGGTGTAAAGGGTCTGAATGTCGGTGACCTCTATCTGTCCTATAGCGGATACGTGGACTACAAGAATCTTCCGTCATCCTCATACCGTCCTACCAACTACGGTGGCGCTACGACCTGGAGCAGCGGAATGTCCACCTACTGGACCAACTACTGCGCATCCCACAATGCCAACTCTCCTTTTGCGTACCGTTACTACGGCTCCAACTCATCAAACGAAAGTAAATTCGGCCAGATGATCCGTTCAGCCGCTATGGCAGTCCGCTGTCAGAAAGACGACGACGCAAGATAAGCCGCGATACTATGAGGAGAAAGATTCTTCCGTTTCTCGCTGTTCTGCTTCCATTCTTCGGGTTCTGCACAAAGAGCCCGGAGAATGGGGGGCAGAGCGAGGAAGAAAAATACGCTAACAGCTACTATTTCAAGGCCTCCTTCGACCCGGTGGAAGGCACGGGCATTTCGTCGCTCTGGACAGATGACGATCTGCTTCTTCCCTATGACTGCAGTGACGGGACTCCCGTTGGCAAAACTGAGATAGAAAGCGGACAGGGTAAGTCCAGCGTTATTGCCAGGATTCTGACTAATCTGCCGGACGGAAGCCGTGTGAGGCTGATGAGCACTCCCGGGCAGAATCTTCTCCATAACCTTGACCTCCCCACCATCCAGCATCAGGACCCGTCCTCTCAGAAACCCTGGTGGACGCATTGTTTCGCCTTTTCCGACGAACTGCTCCTCTCCAACTCCGGGATGGCCGTGTCGGACATCCATTTTCCGATGACCTTGTTGAGGGTGGTCTTGGAGGTTGACAAGAATTCCACCCTGCTCTCCGGACAACTCGAGAAAGTTACCCTCTCCTGCTCCGGAGAGCCACTGGGAGGAACTTTCAGCATAGACTGGGAAAGCGGGAAGGTCATTCCGGCAAAGTGGGTGGACAGCGTCAGCGCTGCGCCTTCGCAGACTATGCGCATCCAGGAAGGAGATAACGTCCTGTGGCTATGCGCCCTTCCCCGCAATCTCGAGGGTAAGCAGTGCACCCTGACCTTTGAATTGAGGGATGCCTCGGGAGTGAAGAGCAGCCAGAAGAGCAGCTTTGAAGGCAGGAATCTTTCCAGCGGCAGCGTCCATACCCTCAGGGTACTCGCCGCCGACAATCTCGTCAGCAAGGGAGATCCTTCGATGGCCGAATACAGCTACACCCCTATTCCGGTCAAATCCACGATGGCTTCTGCCAGCTATTCGACCTCGTCCTCGTCGAAGACCGTCACTCTCGACGGAATGAACCGTATGGACAAGTATAACGCCTCTTCCCTC
>JAQXJU010000079.1 GCA_029009115.1 Bacteroidales bacterium
TCTTCGTGAAGAGAGATGTTTGTTCACATAAAGATCAATCACCTTGTCATAGTACTGATTCTTCAGTGCGGTTTGATAAATATACATTGCTTCTCGCTGTTTGCGAGTCAACTTCTTTCAGGGAAAGACAACCTGCCTCAGAATGCCTTCTGACGGGGGTCAGCTCAAAAGGTGAATTTCACGAGGTCACAGAATCGGCCTCAGAGGTGCTTCTGACAGGGGTAACCCTGACCGGTGAAATTCACCTCGAAAGGCAATGTGCCCCAGAAGGCCTTCTGACGAGGGTCAGCCCGAAAGGTGAATTTCACGGGATCATCCAACCTGCCTCTGGGGTACTTCTGGCAGGGGTCTCACTGACCGGTGAAATTCACCTCGGAAACCAATGTGCCTCTGAGGGCCCTGTAGTGGGGGGTAAGGCTCGGAGGTGGACACAAAGTCGTTCCACCTCCGAAGTCAACCTGCCTCAGAATGCCTTCTGACGGGGGTCAGCTCAAAAGGTGAATTTCACGAGATTCCCCAATCGGCCTCTCAGGCGCTTCTGACAGGGGGCTCCCGGTGCCGTGAAATTCACCTCGAAACCCAATGTGCCTCTGAGGGCATTCTGAAGGGGGTCAGCCCGAAAGGTGAATTTCACGGGAAATCTTCGTAAGGAAAATGTTTGGTAATTGGGGCCCTTTGCTTTGCTTTAATAAAGAACCTTTTGATTTATTTTTATAATATAGGATCTGCAAATCTTCGGTTAATCAACAATTCTCCCACGGACTATTGCCGATGAGCAAAGAATCCTTTGCTTTCGTTATGAATAATTCCGTTTAAGAATTACCTTTGCCCTTTGCTTGATAGGTTTGCATTGTTATTCAAGCAAACGGAATCATCTCAGGCAGCAGTTTTGGGATACCTGTCTCATAAAAACACAAATAATGATCACCGACAAACAATTGCCAGACACCTGCCCACCAGACAGAATTGCTGTCAGGGTAGCTTCCGTAAGAGACATTCAAATCATCAGGGAACTCGCCCGCATAACTTTCTGCGCCACATATATGTCAATTATCTCTAAAGAGCAGATTGAATATATGATGCAGTGGATGTATTCGGAGGAGACCCTGCGCAGGGAACTTGCTGGCAATATCACTTTTCTTCTGCTGGAACTTGATGGCAAAGCTGTCGGATATGTTTCGTTCGGTCCTGAGAGCGATGCCGCCAGCCAGCCCGAGTCGTATCATCTTCATAAAATATATCTTCTGCCCGAGGTTCAGCACCTGGGCCTTGGGACACTTCTGTTCCATGCCGCCGAAGAGAGAATGCGGGAGGCTGGTGCTTCGTTCTTTGAACTGAATGTCAACAGGCACAATCCGGCACTATCATTCTATAAACGAATGGGAATGAAAATCGCCCGAAGCGGTGATTTTGAGATTGGTGAAGGATTCTTTATGAACGACTACATTCTCCGAAAGGACCTGTAGATTGTTCTCCACTCCCCCCAGGCTGTCCGAAAAGTCCGCTTTTCAAAGTACAATCGGCCTTCTGCGCTACTCTGGCAGGGGTAGAAGCAGCCGAAGAGGCACTTTTCGGACAAATTTCCCCCCACAATCTCAACGCAAAAAAAGAGAATGACCCGAAGTGTTCAAAAACTTTCAAGAGTCATTCTCTTTATAATATGTATGGCCAGTGCCTTGACACGGAGCGCGTTTCTAACCCAACTGGCCAGTCAGATACTGGTTGACGGAGCGCATTTCTATCCCAACTGGCCAGTCAGGTACTGGTCGTAAGCCGACATATCCACGAGTCCGTGTCCCGAGAGGTTGAAGAGAATCACTTTCTCCTCGCCTGTCTCCTTGCACTTGAGAGCCTCGTTGATGGTTGCGGCAATGGCGTGGCAGGATTCAGGTGCAGGGATTATTCCCTCGCTCTTGGCGAACAGCACTCCGGCCTTGAACGAGTCGTTCTGCTCGATATCCACGGCCTCGATGTATCCGTCCTTGCGGAGCTGAGATACGATTGCTCCGGCTCCGTGGTACCTCAGACCACCGGCGTGAATCAGCGAAGGCTTGAAGTCGTGACCAAGCGAGTACATAGGAATCAGAGGAGTGTAACCGGCCTCATCGCCAAAGTCATACATAAACTTGCCCTTGGTGAGCTTGGGGCAGGAAGCAGGCTCGGCAGCTATGTAGCGGGTCTTCTTTCCTTCGCAAATAGTATGTCTCATAAAGGGATAGGCGATTCCGCTGAAGTTTGAGCCTCCGCCGAAGCAGGCAATGACAACATCGGGATACTCTCCGGCCATCGCCATCTGCTTTTCGGCCTCCAATCCGATAACCGTCTGATGCAGGGACACGTGGTTCAGCACCGAACCGAGGGTGTACTTGCAGTCGGGAGTCATCTGCGCCAGCTCAACGGCCTCGGAGATGGCAGTTCCCAGCGAACCCTGGTGGGTGGGATCCTTTGTCAGGATATCCTTGCCGGCGCGGGTGGACATCGAGGGCGAAGGGGTAACCTGGGCTCCGAACACCTGCATAATGTTGCGACGGTAGGGCTTCTGCTCATAGCTGATCTTCACCTGATAGACGGCACACTCAAGCCCGAACAACTTGGCCGCGTATGACAGAGATGCTCCCCACTGCCCTGCGCCTGTTTCGGTGGTCACATTCTTGACGCCCTCCTTCTTACAGTAATAAACCTGCGGAATGGCGGAGTTGAGCTTGTGCGAACCCATAGGGCTGACGCTCTCATTCTTGAAGTAGATGTGTG
Organism: Bacteroidales bacterium; assembly: GCA_029009115.1. Lineage (GTDB taxonomy): Bacteria > Bacteroidota > Bacteroidia > Bacteroidales > UBA932 > Cryptobacteroides. The sequence goes on from JAQXJU010000079.1 coordinate 2,752, forward strand.
CGGGTGTTCCGATTGCCTCTTCCAATCCGTAGGCACGGACAAGAGGTGTGGACCTGTAGTATGCATATTTTTCAAGAACTTCCTCGGGAATGTCGATCCACCTGTCGGTCTGATTGAATTCCTGCCTCGAGCACTCTTCGTTGAACAGAGGGAAGAGGTCTTCTGCCTTTATGGGCTGCTTGGTACCGGGATGAATCAGGGGCTGGGGCTTGTTTACCATATCCGCCTGAATGTTGTACCATTGTCTGGGGATCTCAGATTCCTGAAGAATGAATCTTTTCTGTTTCATAATCAGTATAATTATTAAGGTTGATAAAAATTCCAAAAAAAGAGGCCGCCCTCATCCGGACAGCCTCATAAATTGCACGTGACTATATATTACACTCGCAGAGCCTGACCGGTATTATCGTTCAGACGCCACCACCAGTTGGTTCTCTGTATTGTGTTCACTTTTGTCATTCCGACTGCAATGTTAGAAAGAATAATTTTTTTCTCCAACAAAAAATCGATTATTTCTCAAATCCTGCTGCCTCGACCCCTCGGAGGGGGGGGGAAGTTCCCTCGGGGAGCAAGACCCTCGGGAGAGCAAAACCCTCGGGGAGCAAAACCCTTCGGAGGGCAAAACCCTTCGGAGGGCAAAACCCTCGGGGGGGGCAAGCCGTCCCAGGGGGGCAGGCGCTTCGTTACCGATTAATCCGGGAATAGTGCTATCTTTGCAGATTATGAACAGTTTCGGCAGAATTTTCAGAGTCTCCATATTTGGAGAGTCCCACGGTCCCGAAATCGGAGTCGTGCTGGACGGCGTACCCGAAGGAATAGAACTTTCGGAGAAGGACTTCGCGCTGGACATCTCCCGCAGGGCCCCCGGAGCACCCGGCACCACTCCGCGCAAAGAGTCGGACCAGCCACAGATTTTGAGCGGCGTGTTCGAAGGACACACAACAGGAGCCCCTCTGGCCATAGTCTTCCGCAACGAGAATACCCGCAGCAGCGACTATGCCCCCTTCGACGAGATGCCACGCCCCGGTCACGCGGACTATGTGGCGTCGGTCAAGTGGGACTGGGCGAATGACCCGCGCGGGGGAGGTCACTTCTCGGGACGCATCACCCTGCCAGTCGTAGCCGCCGGAGTTGTAGCCAAGAAGATTCTCGACGGTATGGAGTTCGATGCCCGTATGATATCCCTCGGAGGATGCACCGACCCCGGCCAGTGGCCCGCTCTGATGGCCTCTACCTCCGCAGAAGGCGATTCGCTCGGCGGAGTCATAGAGTGCACTGTCCGCAATGTTCCCATAGGTCTTGGCGAGCCGTTCTGGGATTCGCTCGAATCTCTGCTCTCGCACGCGATGTTCTCGATTCCCGGAGTCCGCGGGATAGAATTCGGCGACGGATTCGGCGCTGCGGCTATGAAGGGCTCAGAGCACAACGACCCCTTCGGACCCGAAGGGCCCCTGAAGAACGGCAGCGGCGGAATCAACGGCGGAATCTCTAACGGAGCACCTCTCGTCTTCAGGATAGCTGTCAAACCCACTGCCAGCATCTCCAAGCCCCAGTCCACCTACAATTTCAAGACAGGCAGGATGGACACCCTGCAAATAAAAGGCAGGCACGACGTCTGCTTTGCGCAGAGGGTGCCTGTCATTGTAGAAGCTATGGCCGCTATTGTGCTGGCCGACCTCGTCTAGTTCTTAAGATTGTAAACAACGTTCGTCACGACCCTGACTTTCTTGATTTGAGGCGTATTCGAATCGCGGTCGGCAATGCTGAAGGTTCCCTGTGAAGCGCTGCGGATTTTGCCCAGAGTGCTGCCGCAGTCCCTGGCAAACTGCTGGGCTACCTCACGGGCATTCACTGTAGCTTCGCGCACCATTTCGGGCTTGATGTCATTCAGGCCCTCGAACGAAAATACCGTCGTGTTGTCCCAACTCTCCTGGGGAGCAATGCCGAGACGCAGGAGTTTGTTCTGCTCCTTCATAAGAGAGAGTATCTTATCTACTTCGCGCGAGCAGACTGTGACGGTACTTGTGGCCACATAACGGAAAGCTCTATCATTTGAACCATATTCAGTGGTGTATTTGTCAGAAATCGAAGGACGCGAAGTTGTGATTTCAGATTCTTTGACCCCTCCTTGAACCAGGAACTTGATTATGGCAGCATTCTTGCTTTCAAGTTCTGCCGTTACAACATTAAGGTCGTTCCCTACGGATTTGTACTGAATAGGCCAGATGACCTTGTCAGCGGCGACCTCCCTCTCACACAGTCCTTTGACTGATACGGTTCTGTCTGCTTCTCTGTACTTGGCGACTGCAGCAGGAAACATACTCCCGATAACGACGAGCCCGATGCAGATTGCAACACCGGCTCCAAAAATGCCTTTCTGTTCCATAAAATTGATGTATTTGTAAAAAATTGAACAATATTTATGCCGAGAGTATTGCAAATATCTATTTTATGCCTACCTTTGTAGTGTAATAGAATACTAATACACAATGAAAGCACTTAGAAAAGTTCTTACAGCCCTTATTCTTTCTGTAACGGTCCCCTGTATGGCCGCCAGAGCTGATTATATCACTGTCGTCGGCACGGTAGCCGACGCTTCAGACGGCAGCGCCTGCTGTTTTGCAACGCTTGCTTTGTACCGCAACGCTGAACTTGTTGCAGCGGTATCGGCCGATGCAGGCGGAAAATTCGAAATGAAAGCAATCCCCGGAACATATACGCTCAAGGTCGGCCTGATGGGCTACAAAGACTACGAAGACGAATTGAATCTATTCGAAAACTCTCCGCGCGAACTGAAGATATCGCTCCAGCCCGATGCCGAGATGCTTTCGGCGGCCAAGGTCAGCGACAAGGTTCCGGTAATTGAGATGAAGGCGGACAAGATAGTTATGAACGTTTCTCACAGCGCCTTTGCCCAGGGCTCGAACGGTCTAGACCTCCTGAAGAAGGCCCCCGGTGTTACCATCGACAAGGACGGTAACGTCAAACTGAACGGGAATCCCGTGTCGGTATGGATAGACGGACGCCCCTCGTACCTGAGCGGAGAAGCCTTGAAGAATCTCCTCAAGGGGACCTCAGGGACAACCATAGACAAGATTGAGGTAATTGCCAATCCTTCAGCCAAGTATGACGCCGAAGGCCAGGGCGGAATCATCAATATCAAAACCAGACGCTCATCTCTGCAGGGGCTCAACGGAACGCTGACTCTCGACGGCGGCGGAATGTACCGTTCAGATCTCGGCCAGGGTATCTGGAACACCGGCTCGAATGCCAATATCAACTATCGTTCGGCCAAGAACTCCACCAACCTTATAATTGGAAGGAGCTGGGACCATAACCTTGTGTCTATGGGGATGGATACCGAGATGCCCACCTCGTCTGGTCTGTTGAAGAGCAGTTCGAACTCACTCCTCCGTTCCGACGACAGCAGCACCCAGCTCCAGCTCTCGAGCGACTTCTTCCTCGACAGCAAGAATACCGTCGGATTCATAGTTTCTGCCCCGGGAAGCTGGTCAACTATGGACTCTCCGCTCGGTGACAACAGCTATCTGACTACCCTCGACGGGCTTGAAATCAGCCGAAGCAATGCCGAAATCATCAACCATACCAAGAGTCCCAGATATTCGGGGAACCTCAACTGGACGAGAATCTTCGACCCTGCTAAGGCAAGCGAGATGACGGTCAACATCGACTATCTCCGCAACGGCTCTTACAACACAAGCCGGCAGACCAACCACGACCTGAGCGGCGGAAGCGAATCGGTAACTGAACGCGAGGTAACAACGGGCAGCGAGGTCGATCTGGTTTCGGCCAAGGCAGACTGGCAGGGGCTTGTATTCGGACAGTATATGCTCGAAGCAGGTGGGAAGTGGGCCTGGTCTCACACAGGATTCTCGAACAAGCACATCGAAACAAGTCTCCCTGACGTCAACGACGGGTTTATCTACAACGAGCATATCGGAGCTGCGTATGCCACCCTCGCAGGGCAGTTCGGCCAGAAATTATCCGGAAAAATCGGACTCAGGGCTGAGTACACCATAGCAAACGGCGACTGGAACAGCGATGGAGAACCTTACTCGAATGACTATCTCGACCTGTTCCCCAATGTCAACATAGCCTATATGGCATCTCCTAAGACAATGCTTGCCCTCACCTACAACCGTCGCATAGGCCGTCCGAGGTATTCTCAGCTGAACCCTTCAAAGGTATGGCTCGATGCCAACAACACAATCTGCGGCAACCGCGACCTCCAGCCTGAGTATAGCGACAACGTCTCGGTGGTAGGCTCATTCAATCAGATATACGCTCTGTATCTGGGCTTCCAGTACAGGACCAATATGATTAACCAGATGCCGAGTTTCGACGCTATGGGGCACGAGCAACTGATATGGAGCAATGTCGGAAGGCAGATGGGAGTTTACCTCTCAATGAACGTCAATGAAATGCCCATAACCAAATGGATGAACTGGACCCTGAACCTTACCGGAATGACTCTCAGGCAGATGGATGTCCCCACGCTCTCTGACGACTGGAACTGCGCTGCCCAGTTCTATACCTCGCTGTCGTTCAGCCTTCCTGCAAACTGGAAGATTGACTGGGATGCGTTTGGAATGTCAAAGATGAATTGGGGATACTTTGTCCTGCAGCCTTACGCATTCTCTTCCGTTGCAGTTAAGAAGACTATTCTGGACAACAAGATGACCCTATCGCTCAAATTCGACGACATCTTCGATTCGTCTGCACAGCAGTTGAAGATAATGGGTGCCGAGGGAGTGTCAAATTCGATGATATCACAGCATTTCTACGCCCGCAAAGTGGGAGTCAGCCTCAGCTGGAACTTCGGCCAGAGCCAGAAGGCCCGCAAAAGGAATGTCGGTAACGTTGAGGAATCTTCCCGACTCGGCGGCTCTTCCTCCCTCGGAAAGTAGAGGGAGGACGGGGGCACTTACGGCAGCCCCACGGAGGTAAGTCCCCGGTCCAGGGAGGCCGGAGAGTTTGAAAGGAAATCAATTTTGACTATCTTTGCCAGATGCTTAGTAGAAAAATTGCCCAATCCCTTCTCCCTCTGGAGACTCCTTTTTATCTGTATGACATGGGACTGTTGCGGCTCACTCTTGAGAGTGCGGTCGCAATGGCCGCAAGATATGGCTTCGTCCTGCACTATGCCGTGAAGGCCAACTATGACCCGAGAGTTCTTAAGATGATTCGAGAATTCGGACTAGGTGCAGACTGCGCCTCGGGCGGCGAGGTCCGTTGTGCAATCGAAGCCGGTTTCGACCCCTCAAAGATAGTTTACGCAGGGGTGGGCAAGAAGGACAGCGAGATTCGCTATGCAATCGAGCAGGGAATCTTTGCCATCAACTGCGAATCTCTCGAAGAAATCTCGGTCGTTGACCGTATCGCTTCCGAACTTGGAGTCAAGGTCAGAATTGCCCTGCGTGTCAATCCCGACATCGACCCCAAGACCAATCACTGCATCGATACCGGTCAGGCAGACAGCAAGTTCGGAATCTCCTACGAAGAGATTCTCGCCAATGCACCTCTCATTCAGTCGTACAAGAACGTCGAAGTCAGGGGAATGCACCTGCACATAGGCTCGCAGATTCGCGAGCTTCACGTTTTCGAGTATCTCTGCAATAAAGTCAACGTTATTGTCGAGAACCTTGTCGGCTTAGGCTTTACCCTTGATTTCGTGGATGTTGGAGGTGGACTGGGAATCAACTACGATGTCCCTGAGAATGAACCTGTTCCCAACTTTGCATCGGTATTCGCAATCATCAACTCTCATCTGAATGTCGGAGGCCGCGAAGTTCATTTCGAGTTCGGAAGGGCCATCGTGGGGCAGTGCGGAGAACTTATTACCAGAGTCCTGTACAACAAGACTACGGCAACAGGACGTAAACTAGTCATAGTCGATTCTTCGATGACCGAGCTCATTCGTCCCGCTCTGTATGGCTCTTACCACAATATCGAGAACATCACTTCTGATGCTCAGAAAAGTGAGAGATACACTATTGTGGGAACAGCCTGCGAATCTACCGACAAATTTGACGAAAACGTCACTCTCCCCGAGACTCACCGTGGTGACCTTCTGACAATCAAGTCTGCAGGAGCCTACGGACAGTCGATGTCCTCGACCTACAATCTGCATCCCCTCCCCCGTTCTGTTTATAGCGACGAACTGTAGAGAGGGGCAGGGACAAATCACAAAATAACGCATATATGATGAACATTCTGAAATCATCGATTATTACAATGCTAGCCGCTTGCACCCTTATGGCATCCTGCAGGCAAGTGCCTGCCATAGACAAGTCTTTCTATGTCAAGCAGGTAGAAGATATCTTCGCCTATTGGTCCAAGTACCGCGACAGTGAATTCGGAGGAATCCTCAACTGCATCTCCAACGATGGCAACACCCTTGTTTCGAAGGACAAATACGCCTGGTCACAGGGACGCTGGCTGTATATCCTTTCGAAACTCAACCAGATGTCCGATCAGTTTCCCGGAATAGACCAGAAGTTTGTCCGCCAGTGGATGGATGAAACCCAGAGCTTCATCAACGACAAGTGCGTGTATGGCGACGACTTCAGGACCTGCTTTCTGCTGCGCCAGGATGGAACGATGGTTCTTGACGAGGCTACAGGACGTTATGACACTTCCATTTACGCCGACTGCTTCGTTCTGATAGGCTTGAGCGAATACTCTGTTGCCACAGGAATCTATAATCCCAAAACTGAGGAGATTGCACGCAGCATCATTGCAAGGCTCGAAAGCGGAGACTTCCTCTCGCAGCCGTACGAGATTCCCTCAGGATACACGGTGCACGGAATCCCTATGATAATGCTGAATACCCTGAAGGTATTCTGTGATATGCAAAAGCACTTCGGACGCGACTGCAGTTTTGAGGAGGCTTATGCCGACCAGTGTTTCAATCTTATCTGGGACAGGCACTATGACAGGGAGCATTCACTGATAAGGGAGTATGTGTCCACTCCCGAGAACAGGAGCGTTCTTCTTGCTGACAGGCACATCAACCCCGGGCATACCCTTGAAGATATATGGTTCATTATGGAGCAACTCTCAGACAGGGGAACCCTAAGCGAGTATATGGGTGATATCGAAGCCATCGTGAAAAAGGTCTTCGAACTGGGCTGGGACAAGGAATACGGCGGATTGCTGCGCTATGTCGATTACGAGCAAGCCGATGGGGATCAGTCAGTCAGGGGGATAAACACTCATAGCGCCTATGACGAACTGGTTGCCAGCACCTGGGATATGAAGTTGTGGTGGTCGCACAGCGAAATACTGTATCTATTTACCAAACTATATGTCGAGACTGGAGACAAATGCTGGCTTGACTATTACCGCAAGAGCTACGACTATGTGTTTGCAACCTACCCTGCTCCGGACAATGCAGAGTGGATACAAATACGCAAACGCGACGGCTCTCCTCAGGATCGCGTGGTGGCCCTTCCGGTCAAGGATCCGTTCCACATAATGAGGAACTTCATTAAGATTGTAGAAATTCTCTGAACTACAGGCTGAGGGTGCCGAACAGTTCCGACAGGACGGGAAGCGAGCGTACGTTTATCTTGGTTCCGAGATGGAACGAGAGGTATTCTATCAGGCCTGTGGCAATTGCTGTCCGCTGTTGTCCGCTCATCGGGACAAGGAGTGCACGGGAATAGGGAACTCCCATCATCTGCCCCACGATATTTGTCAGCGAGGATTGAGGAGATGAAACTTCGCCCCCAAGGAAGGGGGCAAGGTCGCCGGGGGCAGGGCGGAAGCCCAGGGCAGAGCAGAGTTCCAGAAGCCAGACTATGTGAAAGTTACTGAAGTCGCTGTCGAGTGCGTCAAGAGTCAGTATCGACCTCTCGCACCAGGCAGATAGCCCTTCTTCGCAGCAGGCTTCGTGAACAGACCTGAACAGCACCTCGCTCATAAACAGCGAGATGCTGTTCTTTCGGATATCCGAACGGATGCCGTTGAGAGGATACACTGAACTTACGTTCCTGAGCCTCCACAAATCACTTTTTTTATTCTCTATTACTTCGGCTTCGAGTATGTTCAAAGGGAGCCATAGGGCCATCCCGCTGGATTTGGAAACCTTAACGATGAAGCCGCGCCGGCCGTAGGCTTCGCTTAAAGTGTGTAGGACCAGCGAGTTGTCGCCGACCTTGGTAATAGACAGGACTATGAATCTGATGGTCGTCTGCATAGGCGCGAGCCATCATTTCGCCAGCGCCGTCACAGGAATGGCGAGGGCGTCGCGAAGCTGGTCGTCGTAGCGCAGGCGTATTTTGACTCCGGCCTTCTGGAAATAGTAGCGCACAGCTATCTCCTCCTCGATAAATGGAATTATCTCGTCTTTCATGAGCCTGAGGAACTGCTCCTTGTCAATCTCCAGAGCCTCTTTCAGTGCTTCAAGCTGTGGTTTCACCGTCTCTTCGAGTCCGTCCTTGGTGAGTTCACGCACCATCTGGTCGTACAGAGTTCTGGCCGAGGAGCGGTAATCGAAGTTCTCCCCTCTGGCAAAGGCTATGAAGTCGTCATAATCGTCGAAGTGGAAGTCCTCGACGGCGGGGATGGATTCGTGGCGACGTACAAAGTCGAGGGCGTATCTCTCCACAACCCCGTTAAGTACCAGGGAATAGGTAAGCCTGCTGTATTCCTTGGCCTTAAGGACAACGTCGGGGGTTATTCCGCTTCCGTCGCGCACAGGACGGCCCGAGGCTGTCTTGAACTCCTTCGTCAGAGAATCGGGAATAGCTTTGAACTCTCCTTTCTCGTCGGGGCTTGAGTAGTCTATGGCCTGAACGCAGCGTCCCGAGGGAAGGTAGTATTTGGCCGTGGTTATCTTCATCTTTCCGCCGTATGGAAGGGGACGTATAGACTGGACAAGTCCCTTGCCATAGCTTCTGCGGCCTGCAATGAGGGCCCTGTCGTAGTCCTGAAGGGCTCCGGACACAATCTCCGAGGAAGAGGCCGTGTATCCGTCCACAAGGACTACAAGGGGAAGTTCCGTATCCAGAGGCTCCTTCGTTGTCTTGTAGGTATAGTCGAGCTGGGAGTCGCGTCCCCTGGCAGATACAATCTCTGTTCCCTTGGGCAGGAAGATGGAGGCTATCTCGACGGCTTCGTTCATAAGGCCGCCGCCATTGCCCCTGAGGTCGAGCACCAGACGCTTCATCCCGCTCTTTTTGAGATTGCTGACGCACTTGCGCATCTCATCTCCCACCCCTTCGGTAAACCCGCTCTGGAGTATGTAGCCAGTGCTGTCGTCGAGCATTCCGCTGAACTCGATGTCGGGGAGGTGTATCTTTTCTCTGACTATCCTCACTTCAACAGTATCGGCACTGCGCACCTTGCGGACCTTGAAAAGCACGGATGTCCCCGGAGTTCCCCTCATACGGTCGCTGGCCTGCTGGCTTGTAAGACCAGCTGTGGACTTGGAGTCTATCTCAAGAATTTCGTCTCCGGAACGCAGCCCGTACTTGTGTGCCGGAGAATTCTCATATGGCTCGTTGATGATTACCGGACCGTTGATGTCGGGCTTGTAGATGACTGCGCCTATCCCGCCGTAGTTCTTGCCTATCATCATCTCAAAGTTTTCGTCTTCTTCCCTGGGGACATAGATGGTGTAGGGGTCGAGTTCGGCGAGCATGGCATCAACGGCGGCACGGCGTATCCTGTCGATGGGGATGGTATCGACATAGAAGCGGTTGAGTTCCCTGAGGACCGAATTTTCTATCTCGGTCCACTTGCCCAGTTTGAAACTCTTCGACTGGGACGAAGCTCCCTGGCACAGGAGGGCCAGAGCAGCTGCAACTATCAGTAATCTTCTCATTTCCAAACAAATATCTTATCTCCCCTGCGGAGTCTTCCGTCAGGGCACAGGGCCGTATCCACGGCCAGGGAACACCTCACCCCCTTGGGCGTGAGTTCCACGGGATTGAAATCGACCCTCATATCCTCTACCGTTAGTTCCACAACCCCGGTGGTGGGGCCGGTGGCCAGCAGGGTATCTCCCTTGCGGAGTTCGGTGGCCTCTACAGCTATCTCGGCCACTCCGATGCGGTCGAACCAGTTGGTTACCTTGCCGCAATAAACCCTTCGGCGGGTCGCCTGGCTTCCGTAAACAGCGCTCCACTCCCCGATTACGGCTCCCTGATACCAGCCGTCCCAGAATCCGCGGTTGAATACGCTGGCAAGTTCTTCTTTGAGCGAAGCAGCCAGTTCGGGGGTAAACTGCGAGGAGGCAATGGCATCGGCGGCCCTGCGGTAGCAGGACACTGCGGTACGCACATACTCTGAACTCCGGGCCCTGCCCTCTATCTTGAAGACCCTTACCCCGCTCTCTACTATCATAGGCAGGAACTCGATGGTACACAGGTCTTTGGGAGACATTATATACTTGTTGTCCACCTCCATCTCCGTGCCGGTCTCAAGATCGGTCACACGGTAACCCCTGCGGCACAGTTGCAGACAGGCTCCCCGGTTGGCCGAGGCCCCGCAGTTGTGCAGGCTCAGGAAGCATTTGCCACTCACCGCCATACACAGGGCACCGTGCACGAACATCTCAATGCGTACAGGCTTTCCGGAGGGGCCGCATATGTTCTCGCGGACTATGGCCTCGTGTATTGCCTTGACCTGTGTGAGCGACAACTCCCTTGCGAGCACCACCACATCGGCGTAACGGGCCCAGAAGCGCAGCGACTCTATGTTCGAAACCGACATCTGGGTGGAGATGTGAACTTCGAGTCCGAGTTCGCGGCAGGCTCCTATCACTGCCATATCGAAGGCAATGACCGCATCTACCGATGCATCACGGGCTGCAACAAGGGTCTCGCGCATAGCTGCGAGATCCTCGCCATAGATGGTAACATTAAGGGTAAGGTATGCCTTTACACCAGCCCTGTGGCAGATTCCTACGACCTCCTGAAGGTCTTCGGGCAGGAAGTTGCTTGCAGAGCGCGAGCGCATATTGAGCCTTCCGACACCGAAGTAAACGCTGTCGGCTCCGCCCTGAATCGCTGCCTGGAGACATTCGAAACTGCCCGCAGGCGCCATTACCTCGAGTTCCTTCGCCGTCATTTCTTCAGGAATTCGGCCATAGCACGCAGGGCCTTGCCCCGGTGCGAGATGCTGTTCTTGGTTTCTTCGGGAATCTCGGCGACAGTTCTGTCGGGATACTCGTCGGCGATGAATACGGGGTCGTAACCAAAACCTCCGCATCCGGCCTCGGAATCGGCAATGCGCCCTTCCATAGTGCCGTCGAAGCTATATTCCTTCCCTGAGAGAATAAGGGTTACGCTCGTGCGGAAGCGGGCCTTGCGCGATGCGCCCGGGTGAAGGGAGATTTCGCGGAGGAGAGTCCTTATGTTGGCGGCAAAGTCGTGGGATGCAACAGGGGCGAGTCCGTCGCGCTCAGCCACCTCAGAGGCATATCGTGCCGTGTGCACACCGGGAGCACCGTTAAGACCGTCAACTTCAAGTCCTGTGTCATCAGCAAAGCAATCCAGGCCGCAGCGTTCGTAAACGAAGCGAGCCTTCTGGGCGGAGTTCTCTGCGAGGGTATCGCCCGTTTCGGGGATGTCGGAGTCTATTCCAAGGTCCGTGGGGGTCAGCAGTTCGAAGCCTTCGCCGAGTATTTCCTGGGCCTCGCGGAGTTTTCCCTTGTTGGATGTGGCAAAAACAAGTTTCATAGAATTCTTATTTGACGCGTCCGACAAGTGCTTCTGCAAACTGCCTGAGAGGCTCCAGACCAGAGGAGAGTCCGCTTACGGCTTCGAGGGCCAGCCCTGAGCGCCTTCGCACCTCGGCCTGGGCGTCTTCTGAAACTCCGAGCCTGTCGTAGAGGCTCTTGACCGCGGCAATCTTGGAGAGTTTTTCTTCTTCGCTTCGGGCTGGTGCCGAGAAAGTCTCAAGGAAAGAGGCCTTGTCCTGCGTCTTTTCAAGAGCCCTGATAGTGAGCCAGCTCTTCTTGCCATTCAGAATATCTCCACCTATAGGTTTACCGAAAACTGCCTTGTCGCCATAGGCATCAAGCCAGTCGTCGGCTACCTGGAAGGCCATTCCGAGCTCGTATCCGTAGCGGTAGAGGGCATCGCAGGCATAGGCGGGAGCACCGGCAACAAGGGCCCCTATCTTGGCCGAGCAGGCCAACAGTACAGCGGTCTTGAGGCCTATCATAGTGTTGTACTGATCCATACTCACCTCGTCGGACGATTCGAACTCCATATCCAGCTGCTGGCCTTCGCAAACCTCGGCGGCCGTGTGCGAGAAGAGGCTCATAACCTCGGAGTGCGAGGGCTGGGGAGTCTTGGAGATACGCATATAGGCATCGATGAGCATCACGTCGCCGCTGAGAATGGCCGTGTCGCCGTTCCACTTCTTCCAGACTGTTTCCTGCCCCCTGCGCAGAGGCGAGCGGTCCATAATGTCATCGTGGATGAGGGTGAAGGTGTGGAACACTTCAAGTGCGGCTGCGGGCTCCAGAATTTCTTCGCCTATTCTGTCCTTGAAGAGCGAATAAGCCGTAAGGCACAGTCTGGGGCGTATTCTTTTTCCGCCTATGCCTATCATATACCTGAGAGGATCGTACAGGCCGGCAGGCTCGTCCGGGAAGCGGATGTCTTCAAAAATCCTGCGGGCGCATTCGTCTATGGTTCTGAGGTCTGTCATAATCTTACAAAGATAACAAAAAAGCTACTCCTCGACGAGTTCAAAATCGAGCAGACGGCTCTCAAGGTCGGCCTGCTTGACCCTGATGCGAAGCTTGTCTCCGAGGCGGAAGACCCTGCGGCTGCGCTTTCCGACGAGCCTGTAAGCTTTCTCGTCGAACTCGAAGAAGTCGGAGCGTATGGTCCTGAGGGGTATCATTCCCTCGATATGAGTCGGTTCGATTTCGACGTACATTCCCCATTCGGTAACTCCCGACACAAAGCCCTCGAAGACCATTCCCAGCTTGTCCTGCATATACTCTACCAGTTTATACTTTACGCTGGTACGTTCGGCATCGGCAGCAACCACCTCTCTTTCTGATGCGTGCTGGCATTCCACGTCCAGAACCGATTTCTGGGCAGGCTCTCCTCCTTCGAGATAGCGGGCGAGCAGGCGGTGAACCATCAGGTCGGGATAGCGGCGTATGGGAGAAGTGAAATGTGTATAGAAATCGAAGGCAAGTCCGTAGTGACCTATGTTATCGGCACTGTAGCAGGCTTTTGCCATAGAGCGGAGGGCAATATCTTCGAAGGCGGCGTACTCGGGCTTGCCCTTGGCCTGGGCCAGCAGGGCGTTGAGAGTCTTTGCCGCTCCCCTGCCTTGGAGATTGTCTCCCATAGTGTATCCGAAACTGCCTGCAAACTCGCGCAGGGAACCCAGCTTTTCGGTATTGGGTTCGTCGTGAATTCGATATACGAAGGGCTTTGCCTTCTTCGAGGCCACGGCATTGAACTTTCCGCAAGTCGCCACAAACTCTGCAACCGTCCTGTTTGCCAGGAGCATAAACTCTTCGATTAGCCAGTTGGCCTCGAACGAGACTTTCTCGTAAACGCGTATGGGTTTGCCTAATTGGTCAACCTCAACCTTCATCTCGGGGCGGTCGAAGTTGATTGCACCACGGCGGAAGCGCCTGGCCTTGAGCTTTTCAGCAAGGTTGTAGAGTATGCTGATGGCCTGACGCACAGGAGCATCGGCAGAGTCTCCTCCGCTCTGAGAGTCCTTTGAGCGGCCTTCGAGTATGATGGCCTGGGCCTCGTCATAATTGAAGCGGTAGTCGGAGTTGATGGCTGTCCTTCCGAGCCAGCGCGACACTACCTCGGCCTTGGGAGTCATCTCAAACACAGCCGAAAAGCAGAGCTTATCTTCGTGAGGGCGCAGCGAGCAGAGCTTGTTGCAGAGCTTCTCCGGGAGCATAGGAACCGTCCTGTCAACGAGGTACACCGAAGTGCCTCTCTCGCGGGCTTCCTTATCCACAGGGTCGCCGGGATGCACATACCACGACACGTCGGCGATGTGCACGCCCACTTCGTAGTTGCCGTTCTCGAGGGCGCGGAAAGAGATGGCATCGTCGAAGTCCTTGGCATCGGCAGGGTCGATGGTAAAAGTGAGGGTATTGCGAAAATCCCTGCGTCCCTTCATCTGCTCAGGTCCTATCTCGTCTGAAATGGAATCGGCGGCATTCTCAACCTCGGGTTCGAAGCGGTAGGGCAGGCCGAACTCGGCAAGTATTGCGTGCATCTCGGTATCGTTGTCTCCGGGCATCCCCAGAACATCAACAATATGTCCCTGCGGGCATATCTTTCGCCTCTCCCAGGAATCGACCACAACGGCAACCTTCATTCCCTTGCGGGCCCCCATAGCCACTGCTTCTTCGAGGTTTACCTCTATGTCATAGGGCATGGACTTGCTCTGCATAAGCACCCAGGCCTGTTCACCGACCCAGTGCATATAGCCTATGAAGGGCCTTCCGGAGCGGCGGACAATCTCTATGACCTCGCCCTCGCAGGACCGGGTGCCCCTGGCCTTTCTGGCCTGTGCAGGAGTCTCTTCCGACTGGGGCTCGCCGGCCTTGCGGAGCACTCCCTTTGTTACAGCTACCCTGACTATGTCGCCGTCAAGGGCGTTGCGGGTTTTGGATGCCTTTACATAGACATCGCCTTCCATCCCCTCGACTATCACAAAAATATAACCTTCGCGGGTCATCTGGACCCGTCCTTCAAACTCCTGTACTACACGCCGCGAAGCCTTCGAGCGGCTCTTGGAAGAGGACCGTCCCCTTCCTGAATTCTTTCTTTTCATCTTATTGTGTCTTAATCAGTATGTCTTTCTTGTATCGGAAGCTCAAAAGCAGAGTGCGGGCCAGCAGATGAGCGAAATAAGCCCCAAGAAGCAGGTGCAGGCGGGCCTGGGGCGAAGCGCTCCCTCCAAGCAGGAAAGAGCCTGCAAACCAGATGCCAAAGAATGCCGCCGAGGCCGCAGCCATAGCGTCGCGTATCCCCCGGGAGGCTGTGGCTCCCAGATAGATGCCGTCCCAGGTGAAGGCGGCACAACCTAGCGGAGGCATCAGCGCCAGCCAGGGCAGGAACTGCCTGCAGAATTCCACCACCACGAAATCGCTGGTCAGAAGGCCCAGAATCTGGGTTCCGAGTGCCTGATAAACAAATATGAATACCCCCGACAGGGCAAGGCTCCAGGCGAAGGTGTAACGCACAGTCCTACGCAGCATACAGGAATCGCCAGCACCTATGAAGCGTCCCGACAGGGCCTCGCCGGCATAGGCAAAGCCATCGGTGAAATAGCTGAATATCATAAGTATCTGCATCATCAGCGAGCCGCTGGCAAGAACCATGTCGCCGTATCGAGCAGATATGACCGTAAAGCCAATATATATGGTGGTAAAGAAGACCGAGCGTATGAGGAGGTCTGCGTTCATCTTGAAGAAAGCCTTCAGTTCCCCTGCACGGAAGAGAGTCTTGAGCCGAGAGGAGTCGATAGTGTCAAAGACCTTTCGGCGGTACTTGAATATGCAGACGAGAATGCAGAACAGAAGGCCGGAGTACTGCGCAGCCACCGTACCGAGGGCTATCCCCCTGAAACCGAGTCCTTCCCAATCGCCCGCTCCGAGCGAGAGGAAGATGCTCGCCACGATGTTCACCCCGTTCACAACGAGGTCTTTCCACATAGAACTCATCGAGTCCTGCATACCTACGAACCAGCCGCTGAATGCCATCAGAGAGAGGGTTGCAGGTGCTGCCCAGATGCGTATGAAGAAGTAATCGCGCGCCAGGAGTTCGACCCCTTCGCTCCCTTGCATCAGGCCCAGGACCAGGCCCACGAAGGGGGTTCGCAGGGCTATGGCAAGTATCGAAAGGGCCAGAGAGAGTCCCAGCCCGCGAATAAGGATACCTCCGCAGGCGGCCATATCCCTTCGGCCGAAAGACTGGGCAGTAAGTCCTCCTGTTCCTGTGCGAAGGAACGAAAAGTTCCAGTACAGGAGGTTGAAGAGCATAGACCCTACGCTGATTGCCCCTATGAAGGCGGCCGCTCCGGCAAGAGAAGAACCCGGGATCATCTGCGTCGGGAGATGCCCGGCCACGGCCGTATCCACAAGACCGACCAGAGGCACCGTGAGATTGGCCAGGATGCTCGGAACGGACAGCCTCAGTATCTCGCGGTTTAGGGTTCTGTCCATCTTCTATCTGAATTTTTTGTCTTCCTCGAGCATTCCGAGGTAGGAATTGTATCGCTCGGCGCTGATTGTGCCCTCGTCAACAGCCCGCTTGACCGCGCATCCCGGTTCGTGGGTGTGGGTGCAGGGAACAAAGCGACAGTCGTCAGCGACCGAGAGCATCTCCGGGAAGTACTTGAAAATCTCTTCTTTCTCAAGGTCAACAAGCCCAAAGCCCCTTAGGCCCGGAGTATCGATAATCCAGCCGCCCGAAGATACGGGGTACATCTCGTACAGAGAGGTGGTGTGCCTGCCCTGGAGATGCACATCTGATATCCGGCCTATCTTGGGGTCGAGAGAAGGGTCCAGGGCCTTTACGAGCGAGGACTTCCCCACCCCGGATTCACCGCTGAAGAGGCATACCCCTTCGGCAACTCTTTCCCTGAGTTTTTCAAGACCTTCTCCTGTTCTGGCAGAGGTCAGAATCACCTCATAACCCGCTGAACGGTAGATATTGCAGAAGTGTTCCACTTCGTCGGGAACCTCGCTGCATACGAGGTCGGCCTTGTTCAAGACTATTGTGACGGGTATCTTATACACTTCGCAGGTCACGAGCAGCCTGTCGAGGAAGGGCAGCTTGATCTCTGGGAAGTAGAGCGTGCACACGATGAATGCCCGCGATATATTCGATGCGATTACGTGCGACTGGCGGCTGAGATTGGTCGATCGGCGTATGACGTAGTTCGAGCGGGGGTGCACTTCGGTGATAACTGCGGGATGTTCGCGGTCGGTTACCAGGGCCGCCTCGAAGGATACCTTGTCTCCTACTGCAACGGGATTGGTCGAATTGCCGGCATTGAGCCGGACCCTGCCCCTGAGGACGGCCGGAAAGGGATTCCACTCCGGAAGGCAGCTCAAAAGAAAATGGCTGCCGGCATTCTTTACAACCACTGCCTCGGTTTTCGGGAGTGCCTCTCCGGACTCACGGGGCGGGATGCAGGTAGCAAGGAGATTCAGCCCCTCCTTCCCGGGGACAATCACGACTTCTGACTCTCGCGAGGGAACAAGCACTGCCTCTCCCGCCGAAATATCCAGCTTTCCCTCAGTATCTTCAATGGTTCCCCCTCCTTCGAGGGCCACAAGAACGAGGAAGTCTCCGCAGGCGGCAAGGCTCTTCCTGAAGGGTTTTGTCAGGTCGAGGCGGGTGGTTCGGAACTGAGGGCAGTCAATCAGAAGTACTTCTTTGTCGGGGCAGGCCTCGTAGTGAGTCCTGTAGTCGGGGAATACCCTGTAGTCTATGGCATCCTTTGCCTGCTCGGTGTGCAACTGCCGGGGTTTGCCGTCAAGTCCCGGACGATTGTAGTCGTAGATGCGGTAGGTTATATCCGATGTCTGCTGAATCTCGGCCAGACGGCATCCTCCGCCTATGGCGTGTATCCGCCCTGCAGGGAGGAAGAACACGTCGCCGGGATGCACCTCGTGCGAGGCCAGGACCTCGGTGATGCTGCCTTCGGAGACCCTTCTGACATACTCTTCAGGAGTCAGTGGGACTTTGAGGCCGCTGATAAGAGACGCCCCCTTCTCTGCTCCGGTGATATACCACATCTCGGTCTTGCCCCTGCAGGAATGCCTCTTTGCGGCAAGTTCGTCGTCGGGATGGACCTGGATGCTGAGGTCCCTACGGGCATCGATAAACTTTATGAGCAGGGGAAATTCACCTGGCCATATTTCGCTTATCTTACGTCCTTTGTCGGGACCCTCGCTCACTATGGACTCACTGCCGGGGACACCGGAGAGCACCCAGCTTTCGGTGCCCCAGACAAGGGTCTTGAGAATGGGGTCGAATTTGTACATTCTAAACAAGAGGCTCTGCCGTCATTCCTTCAGGCTGGGGGATTCCCATAAGCTTGAGGATTGTGGGGGCGACATTGCAGAGGGCTCCATCCTTGACCGACTTCACCTCGGGGCCCGCACCTATGACGATGAACTGAACCTCGTTCAGGGAGTGTGCGGTATTGGGAGAGCCGTCCTCGTTGACTGCATAGTCGGCGTTGCCGTGGTCGGCTGTCAGGAGCACTGTATAACCGTGGTTGAGAGCACAGGTAACGGCAGTCTCAACACATCCGTCGATGCAGCCCACGGCATTGCATATGGCCTTGTAAACTCCTGTGTGCCCGACCATATCGCCGTTGGCGTAGTTGAGAATGATGAGGTCTTCTTTCTCGGAGCGTATGGCCTCGCAGAGTTTGTCGGTCACCTCTACTGCGCTCATCTCGGGCTGAAGGTCATAGGTTGCCACCTTGGGCGAAGCCACGAGTATCCTGTCCTCGTTCTCGAAGGGTTCCTCGCGGCCGCCGTTGAAGAAGAAGGTAACGTGGGCGTACTTCTCGGTTTCGGCGATGCGGAGCTGGCGCAGACCTGCCTTGGAGATGGTCTCGCCGAGGGTATCCCTGACTATTTCCTTGTCAAAGAGTATGTGCAGGCCCTCGAAGGAAGCATCGTAGGGAGTCAGGCAGCAGTAGTACAACGGAAGGGTGTGCATACCCTCTTCGGGCATATCCTTCTGGGTAAGGACCGAAGTCAGCTCGCGGGCGCGGTCGTTGCGGAAATTGTAGAAGATTACACAGTCGCCTTCTTCGACCTTTCCTATGGGAGAACCGTTCTCAGTGATTACCATAGGCTTGATGAACTCGTCGGTAATCCCGGCCTCGTACGAAGCCTTGATCCCCTGGGTAGCCGAGCTGAACTGCTCTCCCTTGCCCTCGACAAGAAGGTCGTAGGCCTGCTTTACGCGGTCCCAGCGCTTGTCGCGGTCCATAGCATAGAAGCGTCCGCATACCGAAGCTACCTTTCCGGTGCTCTCCTTCATCTTCGACTCAAGTTCCTCAACGAAGCCCAGTCCGCTGCGGGGGTCGGTGTCGCGGCCGTCCATAAAGCAGTGCACGAATACATTTTCGAGTCCGAGCCTGGCGGCATCGGAAAGGAACTCATACAGATGATTGAGACTGGAGTGTACTCCGCCGTGGGAGCAGAGTCCGAAGAAATGGAGCTTGCGTCCGCTGCGCTTTACATAGTCGTATGCCGCGGCAATCTCGGGATTCTCCTGAAGGCGGTGTTCCCTGCAGGCTATGTTGATCTTCACGAGGTCCTGATATACTACGCGGCCTGCGCCGAGGTTCATATGTCCCACCTCGGAATTGCCCATCTGGCCGTCGGGAAGACCTACATATTCGCCGCAGGCCTGAAGGTGTGACACAGGATATTTTGCACGGAGAGAATCGATAAAGGGTGCTCCCTGGGTATAAATTGCATTGGAGGAGTCGTGGCGTCCTTCGCCCCAACCGTCCAGAATCATCAGAAGTACTTTGTTGTTCATCTTGCAGTCGTTATTGAATCATGCAAATTTAGCGAATTATTGCATAAGTTGGCGGTACCATTCCTGCATAACATAGAAGGCTTTCTTGCGCTCGCCTCTTTCAGAAATCAGTCCCTTGCGGTTGTAGTCGTCCTGAATGCCCTTGAGCTGGCGGCGGGGAGAGCGGAAATCCTTGAGTATCCAGGGGGTGGAGCCGCAGAGTCCGGGGATGCGCGAAAGCATCTTAACGTTCTCCTGATAGAGATATTCCTGATACTCTTCGGTAAAGCGCTCGCTCTTGTCGCCGTGCAGTCCGTACAGGGCACCTCCGCCGTATTCAGAGATGAAGACGGGTTTCTCAACGTTGAAAGTCCAGTTGACCCTGGAGCACTTGTCGTTGTCGCCGTCGTACCAACCCACATACTGGTTGAAACTGATGAGATCGGCCTTCGAAAGAAGCTCGTCATTCACTGTGGCACAGGTCCTGGCAGGGTCGGTGTATTCCTTTTCCATAGCTGCCGAAATCAGGCGGCTGTCGTCAAGGCTGCGGGCCTTGTCAATCAGGCGCGAGAGGAAGTTCAGGCGAGCCTCGGAGCGGGGTGTCTCATTTGCCACCGACCATATGATGACATTGGCGCGGTTGCGGTCGCGTGTTATCATATCGCAGAGCTGGGCCTCGGCATTGGCATAGGTGTCGGGGTTGTCCCAGTGTATGGTCCAATAGACGGGAATCTCGTCCCATACCATAATACCCATTTCTTCCGCAACCCTTAGCATAGCCTCGTTGTGGGGATAGTGGGCAAGACGCACGAAGTTGCAGTTCATCTCCTTTGCCCATCCCAGAAGGGTTCTGGCGTGCTCCTCGCAATAGGCTCTGCCGTTTGAGCCGAAGGGCTGCTCCTCGTGGACAGAGACTCCGCGGCAGAAAATCTTCTGCCCGTTGAGATAGAGGGCATTGCCACGAGCCTCGATGTTACGGAATCCTATCCTGTCGGAAAGAGTTTCTCCCTGGGTTGTCAGGAGCACGTCGTAGAGTTTGGGATTCTCGGGGCACCACAGGCTCAGCGAAGGCTTTTTGCGGCCCTTGGCGAGGGTCCACTCGAAGGAAGCGAAGCCCTTGGCATCTACCGAAAGTTCTTGCCTGAGAGAGAGTTCGGGAATCTCGACGCATACGGTCTCTCCCCCGGAGGCTCCGTCCATCCTGACCCAGCCCTCGATTACGTTGTCGGTCCCCTTGCGGAGCCTGAGAGAATACTCTCTGACGAAGGCTGCAGGGGTTTCGATGAGATGTACGCTGCGGGTAATTCCGCCGTAGTTCCACCAGTCGGAGTTAAGGGTAGGTACTCCCTCGGGGCGGCGCTTGTTGTCAACCTTGACGACAATGAAGTTCTCGCCGCTCTTCAGAAGAGGGGTCAGTTCGATGTTGAAAGGGGTGTAACCGCCTGTATGCTTGGCAACTGCCTTCCCGTTGATGCCGACTATGGTCTCGTAGTTTGCAGCCTCGAAGTAGAGGAAGTAGCGTTTGCCCTCCCTGGGTTCGATATTGAACTTCTGGCGGTACCATATGGTCCCCTCGTAGTAGTAGAGCCTGTCGGACTGGGTATTCCAGTCGCCTGGGACATAGAGGCTTCCGTCGGTATCGAAGTCGTACTCAACGAGTTTGGTCTTGTCATCCTTGAAGGCCTTGCCGGCAAAGAATGAAGAGTTGTCGGGATGGGGTTTGAGACGGTAGTTGTAGTAGCCGTTCTCGTACTGGTCGATAATGGCCTTCCACTGTCCGTCGAGACAGGTTGTGTTGCGTCCCCTGACATTCATTATCTGCGGGGCAAGTCCGTAATTGAGACTGGAGGCTATGGCCTCGCGCAGGTCGGTCATATTGTGGCCTGCAACGGTGGTGGCATCCTGCGAAATGGCATCCACGCAGAACGTGAATGCCATCAGGACTGTAATCAGTGAACGAATATTCATTTGTCGGTCAGTTATTTTAATCCTCTTGCGCGAAGAAGTGCAGACGCGTCGGGATCGGCTCCACGGAAAGTGCGGTAGAGGGTCATAGGCTCCTCGCTTCCTCCCTTCTCGAGAATGTTGTGGCGGAAGCTCATTGCAGTCTCGCTGTCGAAGATGCCCTTTTGGCGGAAGAGCTCGAAGGCATCCTTGTCAAGAACCTCGGCCCAGAGGTAGCTGTAATAGCCGGCAGAATAGCCGCTCGAACCGAAGATATGATTGAAATAGGTCGTGCGGTAGCGGGGGATAATCTCGTCGATGAGCCCCATCTCAGCGCAGAACCTGCTTTCGAGGGCTTCCATATCCTCGTCGTCGGAGAGTTCGGAAAGCTCGTGCCACTTCATGTCCAGGATAGATGCGGCAGTCAGTTCGCCGGTGGAGAATCCCTGACCGTAATTGGCGCAGGCTCGCATTTTCTCTACCAGTTCGGCGGGAATGACCTCACCGGTCTTCCAGTGGAAGGCGTAGGTGGCAAGCACCTCGGGTTCGAAGGCCCAGTTCTCGTTTATCTGAGAAGGAAGTTCGACGAAGTCTCTCTTTACCGAAGTTCCGCTGAGCGAACGGTAGCTGCACTGGCTCAGAAGTCCGTGCAGGGCGTGGCCAAACTCGTGGAACATAGTCTCAACCTGGTCTATAGTCAACAGCGAGGGCTGGTCGTCGGCGGGCTTGTTGAAGTTGCCCACATTTACGATGACGGGACGTACGTTCTGTCCGTCGGGCGTAACATACTGCTCGGCGAAGTTAGTCATCCAGGCTCCTCCCCTCTTGCTGTCGCGGGGATAGTAGTCGGTGATGATGATTCCGATAAGTGAACCGTCGGAGTCGCTGACCTTGAAGGCTTCGGCCTCGTCGTTGTATAGGGTTACGCCCTCGAGAGGCTCGAAACTGAGTCCGTACAGGCGCGACGCGTTGCCGAAGACACCGTTGCGGACATTCTCCATCTTGAAGTACTGCATAACCTCGGCTTCGTCGAAATCGTAGCGGTCTTTGCGTACCTTCTCGGCGTAGTAGAGGTAGTCCCAGGGCTGAATAGTGGTTCCGGCAGGAAGTATGCCTGCGGCAATGTCCACGTCCATATACTTCTGCATATCAGCCACTTCTTCTTTTGCGCGCTGCATAGCGGCCTTCATTATCTCGTCGAGGAAAGTATCCACCGCCCCGGGGGTTCCGGCCATCTTGGTCTTGAGAATCTGGGCGGCAGGGGTATCATAACCCATAAGGCGGGCCTTCTCGATGCGGAGCTGCATAGTGCGGCGGACATTCTCTTTGTTGTCGAAGCTGTCGCCGTGGTTGCAGCGGTTTGAATAGGCCTTGAAAATTTTCTCGCGTAAAGCGCGGTCTTCGGTAGAGGCCATCTTGTCGTAGTAGTTCGACACAGGGAAGCCGAACTCTGTCTTGAAGGCATTGCTCTGGGCAAGCAGATTGTTGGCAAAGGAGAGCGAGAGCGATGAAAGCTCGCTGTTGATGGCCTTCAGGCGAGCCTGGCTGGCTTCGTCGAGATTGATTCCGTTGTCGAGAAAGCCCTCGTACAGGCCCTTAAGGAGCATCTGCTGCTCGCGGGTAAGGGCGCTCTGATCGGCCTCCCACACGGTCTTAACCCTCTCGAAGAGGGCCTTGTTCATCATCAGGTTGTCGCTGTGCTCGGAGATGAGGGGCATAGCCTCGGCAACTATGGAGTTGAGTTTGTCGGTGGCATCGCTCTCACTGAGGTTGAAGAGCACGGCAGATACCCTCGAAAGAACTGCTCCGCTGCGGTCGAAGGCAGCAACAGTATTTTCGAAATCGGGAGCTGCGGGATTGTTTACAATAGCCTCAATCTCGGCATTCTGAAGGGCAATACCCTTCTTGATTGCCGGAAGATAGTCTCTTTCCTTGATTTTGGCAAAATCAGGAATTCCATAAGGAGTTTCCCATTCAGAAAGGAAGGGATTGGGTGCACAGGATGCCATAAGTACTGCGGCTGCAAGCGCGATAAAAATTCTTTTCATCATTGTCTGGGTAGGGTTTTGCCCGTATCGGAATAACGG
This sequence comes from Bacteroidales bacterium, assembly GCA_029009115.1. Classification (GTDB taxonomy): domain Bacteria; phylum Bacteroidota; class Bacteroidia; order Bacteroidales; family UBA932; genus Cryptobacteroides. The sequence goes on from JAQXJU010000079.1 coordinate 26,312, forward strand.
ATGTCATCGTAGGAGTTAATAACGAACTGAACCGATCCCTGATAAAGGGTGACGATTCCGGTAACGTCAATCGATCTGCTGCCGTTAAGGATATCCTCGGGGATTTCGTAATCGCCGAACTTCGAGAATCCGCTCGTACGGATAAGAACGGGTTTGCTGCCGTTCATCTTGAAGTACTGGCTTACCGATATGGCCGTGGCGTTCTTGCGGATTTCTTCCTTGTGGTCGGCAACCGTTCCGTAGTTAAGGTCGTTGCCGTTGCCCACCTTGACATCATCCCACTGACCGGAATCAAGAACGCTCTTGAACTTATTCTCCGAAAGGGCCCAGCTGGTGATTCCGAAGGTATCTTCCGAGAGGAAGATGCGGTTCGAAGACTCCTTGGTGTTCTTGTTGGGATCTCGGTAGAAGAGGGCGAAAATTTCGTTGTCGTAGGTCAGATTCTTCAGAGTGACGTACTTTCCGACATACTTGTTCGTAATCTGGGTGTCATTCCAGTCGGGGAGTTTGTTATGGTCTGTGACGACCTCGGGCACCAGGGGGGCTGCGGGGGCTCCCTTGAAAATGTGCTCGTCGATAAGCCTTGTCTCCTCGATGTAAGAGGTTTCATAGGTTCCCGAAGGGTCTTCGGCACCCACCTGAATCATACCGTTGCCGTACTTGTTGTACTGGGTATTGCGCTCCTTGTATCCGTACATCCCGATATACAGGCCGGTGCACCTGACATAGAGCAGCTGACCCGGACGGTAGGAGTTGTACAGCGCTGTCTTGCCTATCTTGATTTCCATTCCCCCGGTATTGTCTTCGATGTAGAGGCTCTTGTAGGCATTGCCCTCTTTATCCGACGAACTTACGCGGCCGGCAATGATTACGTCGCGTCCTTTTACGGTGGGAATCAGTGAACCCTTGCCCAGAGAGTACATCTGCGCAAGCTGGGCAATGGTATGGGTGGGAGTGAGTTCATAATAGTCTTCCTCGGGAACATCGGGATACCTGCCCGTGAATACCGGCTGGAATTCCTCAATGAGTGAGGTACAGGACACCGAGGCCAGAATGGCGAGAGCTATTGCGAATATCTTGGTTTTCATCTTAGAATCTGAAGTAGAGGTTCAACATATAGTTCGCTCCGCACATATAGTAGTACTTGGGGTCGAAACGGTAGTAGCGGTCTTTGTTTGCGCTCTTGATGAGACGGGTCTGCTCATAGCCGCCGGTCTTGACCGAAGTGTTGTTGAGAAGGTTCTTGACCTCCAGCGAGAAACCGACATTGTAATTGCCCACATACCAGCTCTTTCCGACACTGAAGTTCATAAGGAACGACGGTGCAAATTCCTCCTGGGCAGTCATATACTCTATTTCTTCGGGGGTTATCTTTTCGTCTATTCCACCCACCGCAAAGTCGGTGCGGTACAGGGGATTCATATCTATATATGAATGGGCGAAATACTGTCCGTTGAGTTCGAAGAACCAGTAGCTGTCGGTACGGTAGTTCAGCGAAATCTGAGTCGCAAGCTGGGGGCTGCTGGGCACATAGTGCTTGCGCTCGCCTTCAAGGACATAGTTGCCTTCAAGGTCCTGCTCGAAGGTTCCGTCTGCGGCCTTGCGGTACACCGGATTGCTCTTCCAGTAGGGAACGTCCTCGTCGCGCAGTATCTCGGCGGAGTTGTCCATAGTCTGAACCATATGAGGAGTGGAGGTGTAGATGTATTCACCCCAGCTCAACACTCCCGAAACCGACAGACCGGGAATGGGAAGGGGCAGTTTGACTCCTGCCTCGATTCCGGCGTGGCGCTGGTCTATGCCTGTCATCGCAAAGTTGGTGAAGGAACTCTGCGAGTCGTCGTAGAAGCTCATCACGTCGGTCTGGTCCATAATCTTGGTCCAGAATCCGGTGACACGGGCATTGAGGTCACCCTTGCTGTACTGCCAGGTAAGGTCGGCAGATGCAGTCTTGATGGTGGTCAGGCCCTCGACCAGGGAGTTGCGTGTCCTTGCGGAAATGAAGCTCTGGTTGAAGGTGGGAGCATCGTTGAAGTATCCCACATTGAGGACGACTCTCTGATTGTTTCCGAGAATCTGCTGAACACCCGCCTTGAGTGAGTAAGTGGTGAAACGGCTTACCTTTGACTTGCCTTTGGAAGAGATGACGTCGCCGTTGCGGTCGTAAGAAGTGAGTTTCTCGCCCGAAACAGGGTCGAAATACTCGTCGCCGTTCTCGTCGAGCCCGCAGAACAGGCCTTTGCGGACCAGACCTTCTCTCCAGAAGGATTCTCTGCCAAGCGAGGCCGAGACTGTGCCGGTGAACTTGCCCACTTCGAGCGAGCCGTTGAGCCAGACGCGGGCCTTGCGAACCTGCGCAAGGTAGTCGTAGCCGTACTTGCCGCCCTTTACCACCTTTTCGGCAGTTCCGTTCTCGAGGAAGTAGTCGAGGTCGTTCTGAACCTTGTATTCGTTGATTGCATAGTCTCTTTCGGCAAAGGAGTCGATGTTTACGTAGTACTCGCCTCCGAGAAGGTCGTTAATCTTCTTGTAGTTCTCGGTACGGTTGAACTTGAGGTCGGCTCCTCCGTTGATCTTCAGGACATTGAAGGGATTCCACCTGAAACTGGTGGCAAGGTTGATGTCGTTCTGATCGACGTGTCTCTCTTCGAGGGCATACTTGCTGCGTCCGCCGGAGGCGTAGTTCACGTTGTAGAGGCGGTCCCAGTTGATATGCTGGTAGTTGGCATACTCCTTTATGCGGTAATTCCAGGTCTCTGTGGCAATGGCCGCCTTCTCAAAGTTCGTACGGTTATAGTCGGAATCTTCCATAAAGTAGTAGGACGGAAGATTGCGGTAGTAGTCGGGACGCGGGTCGGGTGCGTCGTACCAGTCGAGAGCCGTGTATCCGTTGAAGCCGGTACGCCACAGCAGGGTGGTGCTGGTCTTGAAGCTGTCGCTGGGCTTGAAGTCGTACTTGAAAGCCACAACAGGTTCAAAGGTCTTGCGAACGCGTGAGTTACGGACCTTTCCGTTCTGATAACCCCAGTTGGAGTTGTACAGATTGTCATTCATCAGATCATAGACCTCCTGGGTGGATGCATTCTGTGCACCGCGCTCTCCGGGAGTGACCAGGGCGAAGATGGCAAATGAATTGGCGTAGTCTATCTTCTTCTCGGCACCGGCATAGATGGCAAAGTTGCGGTAGAAGACACCGTCCACCCAGTCGTTTCCGCCGAGTCGTGCGCTGGCATTGACTGCATAAGACCAGCCGTTGTCCATCTGGCCGCTGGCATAGTTGGCCATCAGGCGCAGGCGGTACATTGCCGAGTTGCTCAGCACCGAGAACCTCATTCCTGGACGCACTGCGTTGGGAGTACCGTTGATATAGGTGGCACCGTTGTATCCGGCGTGGCCGAATTCGGCAAGGTCGAGACCGTTTACAGACTCTTTGCTGCGGGTCGCCTCATTCAAGCCGCTCCACAGGCTGTAGGGGCTGTAGCCGGTGATGGCATCGTTCATACGCACCCCGGCGAGGTAAACATCCTGCGACTCGGAGTTGTAGCCGCGGTTCTTGAAACGTATGGCGCTGAATCCGTATCCCGCCACGTTGGAATACACGTCATTGGCTCCGAAAAGAAGGGTCGGGGCATCGCTGTAACCTGAATCATCGAGGTCGAACTCGACAATTGCCGATTCGTCCACGTCTGAAACCTGGGCAGACTGGGTCATTGTTACAAAAATGAGGTCTCTGGTCATACCCTTCTCGACTGTCACGTTGATCTGTGCCTCGATAAAGCCGGGGGCTGAGACGCGGATGTTGTAGTTGCCGTCGCTGAGGCGGTCGAAAAGGAAAGCTCCCTTTGAATCGGCATTGGCAGTTGCGATGCTTTCGCCTGCCTGAAAGAGTTCAACCTTTGCTCCGGGGATGGGCGCGCGTCCGGCACGGTTGACAACCGAAGCCTTGATTCCTCCGGTAAGGCTCTGTGCCAGAGCGGCTCCACACACAAGGAGCGCGGCTGCAATAGTCAGCAGTTTTTTCATTTGCTTATTACAATGTATGTAGGATAGTGGTCAGAGAAGCCTCCGATGAAAGCTCCTGACGAGAATGTGCGGAAAGGAGTGCCCTTGTACTGCCCACTCTGCTGGGTCATAAAAGGCTTGTGGAACACGCGTCCGTAGTATTTTCCCTTGACTATGGGCTGAATCTTGAGCCCGCCCTGGGGTGCAACGGCAAGATTGTAGTTGACGTGTATGATGTCGAAGAGATTCCACTTGCCTTGATATGCCAGAGAGCCGTATCCGTCGGCGTGCATAGTGTAGAAGGGGTTGAAGAAGTCTTCGGGAGTAGTCTCGGCTATCGTTGGACGGCCATGCATCCATATGCTCTGGCTGTCGTCGGAAGGATCGTCGTTCATATCTCCCATTACTATGATTTTGATGCCGGGATATTTGGCCTCGAGTTCGCGGGAGTGGTTGTAGATGATTTCCATACAACGGCTGCGAAGGTCGCCCCCCTTGCCTCCGCGGCGCGAAGGTGTGTGGGTCACATATACCGCAATCTGCTCGCCGTCGATCATACCGCGCACCACAAGGATATCCCTGGTGCGGAAGTAATCCTGTGCGGCCTGGTCGAGGGTTATCTCGACTTTACTGCCCTCGAAGGTGAAGGGTATCGACTCGCTGTCGAGATATTTGAACTGTTCGGGCTTGTACAGAAGGGCCACGTCAACGCCGCGCCTGTCGGGGCTGTCGTAGTGGACTATCTGGTAGTTAGCCTCGGCAATCTGGGGGTCGCTGACCAGGTCCTCGACCACGAGCCTGTTCTCAATCTCACTTATTCCCAGAAGAGTATGCCAACGCTTGTTGTCATCCTTCATAGCACGGATGACCTTGGCCATATTGTGGAGCTTGATGTTGTAGCGCTCCTCGGTCCACTTGTTCTTTCCGTCGGGAAGGAACTCCTCGTCGTTCTTTGCGGGGTCGTCATAGATGTCGAAGAGATTCTCGAGATTGTAGAATCCCACTACATAGCTCTTCTTCTGCGCCTGTGCTGAAAAAGCCAGCAGCAGAGCCGTCAGTATGATGATTATCTTTTTCATAAGTCTGGACAAATTAATGTTTGGTCCACCACTGGTCAATGCTGGATTCTATTTCGTCGGCTTTGTCTTCTCCCACCACCGAAGGAAGGTTTACGAAAAGGTCGTATCCAAGCTTTTCTTCGAGCTGGTCTATGGTCATCTTGCCTGCCATATAATCTGAGCCGGAGCTGCTGTGACTGAACCAGAAAGCGATTCCGGCGTAGCTCCCGCGCGAGGAAGACACTCCGAGCACCGACTGGCTCTTGTGATATCCGACAAGGGCCTTATAATAGGCCGAGGGAATGGCAACATCCTTGTTGTCGTTGTCCTTCGCATATCCGAGAGGCTTATCGACCTGACATCCGGTTACCACATACAGAGTATCGAGATTTGCGGCCCACGACCTCAGCTTACCTTCGAGCTGAGCCCAAACCCCAGTGTTGAAAGTGCCTTTCTGGGGGGTCATATTGGTGTAGTAGAAGGTTTCGATGTTGGCTTGCCTGTTCAGGCGGTCGGCGGAAGGACACTGATGCCCGCGCTGATAGCCTGCAGTGCGGTAGGCTCCTGTCAGGTTGGGCTGGTAGTCCGGCGAGAGTTTGGGGTCGTATCCCCAAGCATTGGTCCTGCTTCCCGTAGAGATGCTCCAACTGTTGAGGGGGTAAGCCACCCACCAAGATAACAACTTGCTCTTGTCGTAGCAGAATGAATAGTTTCGGGAGTGCACACGTCCGAGTGTCATAGGATGGACATAGAATTCCAGGCCCTCCTTCTTCTCGGCAAGTTCTATCCAGCCTGTGGGGAAAATGTCTTCCTTGTAGTTGCCGTGATCCTTGTAGTACTGGACAAAGTAGGTCGTCTGGACCTCTCCTTTCTCGGGAGTGGCCCGAATCTCAAAGATACGGTCCTCGCCCTCAGTGTTTGCGGAGTATTGCAGAAACAGGTTGTTCGTTTCGCCACTACCGGAAGAAACGGGGTTCCCCTTGATATCTGTGATGCGGGCTTCGTCGGTGGGCTGACCGTCTTTTCCAGAGACGCTGACTCTCCAGTTTCCTGAGTATTTGATTGATACGAACACCTCATCCGCCTT
>JAQXJU010000080.1 GCA_029009115.1 Bacteroidales bacterium
ATATGAACCTCAAATTCAAGAATGTCCTTGGAGGATTAAAGCTTCAACTCAAAGGAACGGCAAGTATTGCTTCTATCAGTATCACAGGCAATAACAATGAGGTGCTGTGTGGCGCTGCGGAAGTGACTGTTGCCAATGGGAACACACCTTCTATCAACTTAACTGATGCTTCTGCAAAGACCGTCACCCTGGATTGTGGTGCTGGCGTTGCTCTGAATTCTGAAACAGCAACTCCTTTCATCATAGCGCTCCCTCCTATCACAATGATAGGTGGCTTCACGGTGATTGTGACTGACACCGAGGGCAAGCAGATGGAGATCAAGACCACCAAATCCCAGACTATCACCAGATCAAGCCTTTTGAAGATGCCTGCGGTTAATTACGTTGGCACACCGGTTCTTTCTGTATTGTCAGAAACAGAATCTGCCAATTGCTACATAATTAATTCACCTGGTTACTATGCAATAAAAGCGACCAAGGGCAACTCTGATGAATCGGTTGGTGATGTTAAAGGAGTAAGGGTACTTTGGGAATCACGTGGAACATCGATAGCTCCATCAAAGGGTGAGTATATTAGCTCTGTTAGTTTTGAAAACGAGTTAATATATTTTAGAACAAATGATGTTTTTAAAAACGGGAATGCCGTTATAGCAGCCTATAGCGATAATGCTTGCAGCGATGGAAATGTGCTATGGAGTTGGCATATTTGGTTCACCGACACTCCTCTTAAACAGATTTATTATAATTATTCGGGCTATGTAATGGACAGGAACCTTGGTGCTATAAATGATAAATCTGTAGGTCTAATGTATCAATGGGGACGCAAAGACCCATTTATGGGGGCTATTTCCACCACGTCTAATACTCTTGCAAAAGCCACTCCGTCTTTTGCTTCTGCAATGAAAACAACAAGTTTGGTGGGGACGATAGATTACGCTATCGCACATCCGACAACTTTCTTATTGTCGAATGATAGTCTCAATGATTGGATTTATTATGGGACAAGCACCAATACTCCTGACCATACTAGATGGGCCCAGACCAAGACTATTTATGATCCTTGTCCTATTGGTTGGCACATACCACCTTCGACTCTCTGGGAAAAGGCTTCTGGGGGCACTGAACACTATGGTTCTATTCCATGGCGTTCACCGAGTGCACACAAGTATGATTTGGGCAATGATGATACTATTTGGTACCCGACAGCTGGAGCGATTAGAAATAATGATGGCGTCTTATATAATGTCGGATCGTGGGGAGGGACATGGTCTTATACAAAATATGTACCGGGTAATCCATTAGCTGGCCCTAATTACTTATCAAAGAATTTTGCTTTTTGGGTAACGGATAGTCAGGCATGGGGATTAGCGAATTCTGCGCACGCTACTGGTTACCCGGTAAGATGTGTCACAGATATTGAGGAAGACCCAACTGCGGTAAAGTCGGTCTATCTTGTCTCCTCTATTTCTTTGGGTGTCGGAGATACATATCAACTTAATCCTTCTGTTTCTCCATACTCAGCTACAGACAAGAGTATTGTTTTTAACTCCACAAATACCTCTGTTGCTACCGTTTCTTCTGATGGCCTTATTTCAGCTGTTGCATCTGGACAATGCCGCATTATTGCTACTGCAGCAAGCGGTAAGGCCGCAGCGACTAGTCTAACCATAAATTAGTGCTGAGTTTCATAGTGTTATTTCGAAGCCCTTCTCTAGAGAGGGGCTTACTATTTTGAATTAATAACATCAGGGAATTCTATCGAGGTCGCATATATGGTCACAGATTTTGCAAGTTTTTGGATAGATAGCCCTTGGGAGTGCGGTGGGAGATGGGTGGAAGAAAAAGTGACCAAATGCGACCAAATTTGGGGGATACAAAAAACAAGGCTTTGTAAAGTGTTGAAAAAATCAACAACTTACAAAGCCTTTCTTGTGCCCGGGGCCGGGCTCGAACCGGCACGTCTTTTAAGGACACAGGATTTTGAGTCCAGCGCGTCTACCAATTCCGCCACTCGGGCAAGCATAGTGCAAAGGTACTTAAAAATCATTATTTCCCAAATTTTTGATTATCTTCGTTTGTTTGTAACCTTTTTTCAAGGTATTCGAACATTGATAGCTTGTATGCCAAGAATTTACCTTTTTTCCCTGTGCATCGAGCATTGATAACTGTTTACCTTAAGAGCGTTCGACAGTTGAGTGTATGTCAAAGATTAAGATAAAGAGCGGTACCGGTTTCGCCGGGCTCAAAATACAGCTGATGAAGTATCGTCAGATTTATATGGTCTGCGACCGCAACGTCAGCGAGTATGCCCGCAAGATAAGTACCTCCTACCCTCTGCTCCAGATAGATGCCACCGAGGAAAGGAAGAATATGGACCAGGTTCTTGAAATCTGCCGCTGGCTTCTTTCCCAGGGGGCAGACAGAGGGGCAATGGTGCTTGCGATAGGAGGCGGAGTGACTACCGACCTTGTAGGCTTTGCCGCAAGTATCTATATGCGTGGCGTGCGATATGCCAATGTGCCCACCACCCTTCTTGGACAGGTGGATGCCGGTATAGGAGGAAAGACCGGAGTAAACTTTCAGTCGTACAAGAATATGCTTGGGGTGATACGCCAGCCAGAGTTTACCTGGATAGTATCAGATACGCTTAAGACGCTGCCCCCCAAGCAGTTCTACTCCGGAGCCGCCGAACTTCTAAAGACTTTCATCATCAAGGATCCCCACTCCTACGAGGATGCGGTCAGCGTGCTCTCTACCACAAAGGAACTCGACTCCCTCAAGCCCCTGATTGCCAGGGCCGCCAAGATAAAGGCATCGATAGTCAGCCGCGACGAGAACGAGAAGGGTCTCCGCAGGGTACTGAACCTCGGCCATACCTGGGGGCACGCTATTGAATGGTACCAGAGGACTCATCCCGGAACAGGCGATTTCTCGCACGGCGAGGCTGTTGCAATAGGCATCATTCAGGCGGCCGTCAAGTCCGAGGAACTCAAACTTGCATCTCCCGGCCTGTCCGACAAGCTCAAGGCTGACTTTGCGGCCTGTGGCCTGCCCACGCAGTTGCCCTTCCCCATAGAAGAACTTCAGGAGGCGATGCACAAGGATAAGAAGAGCGAAGATTCTGCTATCAATTATGTTCTCATCCGCAGGATAGGTAAGGTAACTGTCAAGAAGATATGATTTGCACGACTATACAGCATAAGGATTACGACGCTATCCTCGATGCTCTCCAGGACCCGTATGTAGAGATGGCCGAAATCCGGCTCGACCGTTGCTCCCTGACTGACGAACAGACCGAAGAACTCTTTGCCGAATCGGACAAGCCCCTTGTGGCTACCTGCCGGGCATCGGATCTCGTTCCCTCGTTCGGGCAGGAGGCATGGAAAGAGGCACTTCGCAGGCTTGAAACGGCAATCACCGCCGGTGCTTCCTATGCCGACCTTGAGGTCGAAGCCCCTGTCGAGGTAAGCAAGTCCTTCCGCAAGATCTGCCACGACAACGGTTGCTGCATAATCCGTTCTTGGCACGATTTCGAAGGAACCCCTTCGGAAGACTACCTTCTGCAGGTGATGCAGAGGTGCTACCGCTACGGCGCCGATATCGCCAAGATTGTAAGTACCTGCAAGAGTGCGGAAGATGCCCGCAGAATCGAAGGCTTGTACAGCCACTGCGATACCGAGAGTCACCCTGCCCCTGCCTCGCGTCTTGTCGCCTTCGGGATGGGAGATGCCGGTGCAGATACGAGGCTCAATTGCCTTCGCCTTGGAGCCCCGTTCAGCTATGCCGCACTCAGCAGCGAAGAGGCGGCGGCACCCGGACAATGGGCGGTAGCGGATATGCACAAGGCCCTGTATGGTGGCCGTACCGGCTTCTTCCGCAACTCTCTGCAGATGCCCTCGTCAAAGAGCTTCGCCCAGAGGGCCATCATCGCGGCGGCACTTGCCGAAGGAACTTCGCATCTTAGGGGATATACTCCCTGCGATGATTCCGAATCGGCGATAGCCGTGGCCAAGGCTCTTGGAGCCAAACTAGTTCGCCGGGGGAGAACTCTGACAATCACAGGAACAGCCTGTGCGCCTCTCACCTTGGACAGTCTGCACGTCGGCGAATCGGGTCTGCTGGCCCGTCTGATGATACCCCTGGTGGCTGCTCTTGGTCAGGGGAGATGCACCGTCACTGGCGAAAAGACCCTCCTGAGGCGCCCTATGAAGGGGGCTGCATCCATTATGGCTTCTTACGGAGTGGTCCTCAGGGGCGATACCCTGCCTCTCGAGGTTGAGGGCAAACTTATTCCAGGCAATGCCGAAGTCTCGGGCAAGGGCGGTTCACAACTGATTTCGGGCCTGATGATGGCCCTGTCACTGTGCGACAAGCCTTCGAGGCTGTATGTCACCGAGCCCAAGAGCATACCCTATATGTTCATCACCGTTGATGTGCTCAAGAAGTTCGGAGTACACATTGCCTCGGAGATGGAAGGAGATGCCGAGATGATAGAAAATCAGGACTGGTCGCAGTGCAGCGGAATCAGTTTCCACATAAAAGGGAATACCCGGCTTAAGGCCGCAGACCTCGACCTTGAAGGAGACTGGAGTGCCGCAGCGCCTTTCCTGGTGGCCGGAGCAGTATTCGGCTACGCCGAGATAAGCGGTCTTGACCTGCACTCGCTTCAGGCCGACCTGACTATAATTGACGCCCTGGTTGAGGCCGGAGCATCGGTATCCACCCTCGAAGAAGAGGGAATCATCTGTGTGCGCAAGGCGCCTCTCGAGGCTTTTGAATTTGACCTTAACAACGCTCCCGACCTCTTCCCGTCGGTGGCGGTTCTTGCAGCCTTCTGCCCCGGGGTGAGCCGTATTGCCGGGGTGGGCAGGCTTGCAGGCAAGGAGAGCAACCGCGCCGAGGCAATCAGGGAGATGCTCTCCCGTATGGGCGTAGAAGTAACGGTCGAAGCTGACGTAATGTGCATAAAGGGGCAGAGCCTTTCTTCGCGCATCCTGAACGGGAAGCTCCTTGAAGGAGGCTTATTCACCTCGTCGCACGACCACCGTATGGTAATGGCGCTCAGCATTGCTGCCCTTGGAGCATCTTCGCCAGTTGAGATTGACGACACCGCCTGTCTCAGCAAATCCTATCCCGATTTCCTTGAAACCTTTTTACATTAATAAATCATTATGAAAAACACTTTCCGTTTTTTATGCCTCTCTGTCTCGATTTTCCTCATTGCAGCAGCAGGCGCCTGCTCCGAAAAGGAGACTAACTCCCCCCAGACAGCTCCCGTGGAAATCCCCTCGCACAGGCCTATGCCTAATGTGGATTCTCTTGTCAGGACCTGCCCTCGCATACTCAATGTCAGTTCCTCTTCGACAGTCGAACTGGCCCCCGGAGTCAATGAGACAGATATGTCCATCACCATCGAGGCCAGCCAGGAGGGAGAGACCGGCCAATTTGTGCAGAAGATTAATATCGTTGCCATCGATTCTCAGGCCGAGGGACTGAAAATCCGTACTGTCGCTCCCAAAAACATTCAGGAAACTCCTTCAGGTTCCTGGCCCCGTCAGACCTTGTCGCAGATGGCCGCGAATATCGACAGCCCTTCAAGCAGGGTCATATCAATGATAAATGCTGATTTCTTTGCTTCAAACGAAGGCATCATCGCCCCTGTCGGTGTGCTCCATACCGAGGGAATTATGCTCAAAACTACTTTCGAGCCTCGCTATAAAAAGCAGGGCATTTCGTGGGTTGGCGTTAACAAGGCCAATGCTATGTCGATAGAGCCCAGCTCGCAGTATCGCATTCTTCCCAATATCACCGGAGCAGGTATCATACTTATGTACGGAGGCAAAGACCTTGACAATTCCAAATGCAACGAGAAAGGGCGGCATCCCCGTACAGGAATCGCTTATACCTCCGACCAGTTCATCTATTTCTTCGTAGTTGACGGACGCTCCTCTGCATCTGCCGGTATGACTATGGATGATATGGGGGCCATCTTCGCTTCGCTGAAGTGCGAGGCTGCGGTTAATCTCGACGGTGGCGGCTCCTCGGAGATTCTTTCGCGCGACCCCGCGGATAAGACCCTCAAGATTCGCAACACGCCTTCCGACGGCAGCGAGCGTCAAGTCATAGATGCCTGGTGTGTAGTTATTGATGAAACAATAAAAGAACAGTAGTCGAAGGCATACATTTTGCCGACTTTGATTCTGAGTTTTCCGTCCTCATCAACAAGTCCCGGTAACCCTCCCTGTCTTCAGGCCACGACATCTTGAAAATTGACGAAAAAAATACAATAATTATTGTTTTACAATAAATAATTATTATTTTTGCATCAACAAACTCATATTACTATGCTTAGCGGATGGTGGATGGGCCTTGAGCCCGCTATGAAGATTCTTTGGGTGGTTACGCTTTCGGCGTCACTTATCTTCCTTATTCAAACTATTCTGACCTTCATCGGTGTCGGTGGCGACACCGACCTTGACCTTGATGCCGACACTCCAGACGGTAGCGGGATGGGCCTCCTTACCTTCAGGAATTTCGTCAACTTCTGCCTCGGCTTCGGCTGGACGGCCATTCTGCTCAGAGACAAAATCTCCAGCACAGGATTGCTGCTTATTATCTCTATGATAGTTGGCTTTGTCCTCGTGTTCCTTGTGATGATGATTTACAAGTGGCTCGGGAGTATGCAGGAGTCAGGCAACATCGACATTACCAAACTGGCTGTCGGATGCGAAGGCGAAGTCTATCTGACAATCCCGGCCTCGAGAGGCGGAGTAGGCAAGGTGCAGATCAACATCAACGGCTCGGTGCGCGAGTATGCCGCTATGACCGACGGCGAAATGCTTGCCAACGGCCGCCGCATCCGCGTGGTTGAGGTCTTCGGAAATACCCTTCTCGTTGAGCCTGTCGAATCGATAATCATCTAATTCATAACACTATGGAATTGTACATCATTCTAATTGTAGTATTTGTTCTGTTCGTGACCTTTGCGGCGGTTCTCAGACGCTACCGTCGTTGTCCTTCAGACAAGATTCTCGTTATCTTCGGTAAGACCGGCCGCCGTTCATCGGCAAAATGCATACACGGAGGAGCTGCCTTCGTATGGCCTGTCTTCCAGGATTATGCCTTCCTCGACCTGACTCCCATCTCGATTGAGTGCAACCTTACGAATGCCCTTTCGAAGCAGAATATCCGCGTTGACGTTCCCTGCCGCTTCACCGTCGGTATCTCCACCGAACCCGACAGTATGAACAACGCCGCTGAGCGTCTGCTCGGACTGACCATCGAGGATGTGCGCAACATTGCCACCGACATTCTCTTCGGACAGCTCCGTCTGGTCATCGCCACAATGGACATCGAAGAAATCAACTCCGACCGCGACAAGTTCCTCGCAAACGTTTCGACCAACGTCGAGGCCGAGCTCCGCAAGATAGGTCTCAAGCTCATCAACGTCAACGTAACCGATATCCGCGACGAATCGGGCTATATCGAGGCCCTCGGAAAGGAAGCTGCCGCCAAGGCTATCAACGATGCCAAGAAGAGCGTTGCCGAGCAGAACCGCTACGGTGAAATCGGTAAGGCAGAGGCCGACAGGGACAAGGATATCCGCATTGCCCAGACCATCAGGGATACCCGTATCAATACAGCCGATGCCAATGCCAAGGCTGTGGAAGGAGAGAACAACTCCAAGATAGCCATTGCCCAGTCCGACGCCCTGCGCCGCGAGAAGGAAGCCGAGGCTGCCCGACTTGCCGTTGCAGCCGAGAAGGTCCAGGCTGCCCGAGCCCTCGAAGAGGCATACAAGTCGGAGCGTGATGCCGAGCTTGCCCGTGCCGAGAGAGAAGAGGCTACCCAGAAGGCCAACGTTGTGGTTGCCGCCCAGATCGAAAAGGAGAAGATGGTCATCGAGGCCGAGGCTGAAGCCGAAATGCTGCGCCGCAAGGCTAAAGGTGAGGCCGATGCCATCTTTGCCAAGATGGATGCCCAGGCCCGCGGTACCCTTGAGATACTCGCCAAGCAGGCCGACGGTTTTGCTCGTCTGGTAGCTGCTGCCGGCGGAGATCCTGCGCAGGCCATCACTATGCTGATCACCGACAAACTCCCCGAACTCGTCAAGACCCAGGTGGAGGCCGTCAAGGGTATCAATATCGACAAGGTCACCGTCTGGGATTCCGGTAAGGATGCTTCCGGAAAGACCGCTACCGCAAACTTCTTATCAGGTCTTATGGGCTCTATTCCTCCCCTGCAGGACCTCTTCAAGATGGCCGGGATGAGCCTTCCCGACTATCTCAAAGGTGCCCAGCCCAAGAGCGAAGAAGCAGTGCAGGATGAGTCAAAGGAATAGTGAATCGACTCTATGTCAATAATAGTTAATCTGGATGTAATGCTCGCCCGCCGGAAGATGTCCTCACAGGAACTTTCCGACAGGGTGGGCATTTCTCCCGCAAATATTTCGATACTAAAGACTGGCAAGGCCAAGGCAATCAGGTTCTCGACCCTCGATGCCCTGTGCAAGGAACTCGACTGCCAGCCCGGAGACATTCTGGAGTATCGTCACGATTGAATACCGTCTCGGCAAGCGTTATGGAAGATAGTCAGGAAAGAGAATTGCTCGAAGGCACCCTTGCCCAGGAATACAAGGAGGGCTTTGTAACAGATATCGAACAGGAGTTTGTCCCCAAAGGGCTGAACGAAGAAATAATCCGTACGATATCACGTCTCAAGGCGGAACCCCAGTGGCTGCTGGAGTTCCGGCTAGATGCATTCAGGCGCTGGCAGAAGATGACCCCTCCCACCTGGGGGCACCTCAGACTCCCTGCAATTGATTTTCAGGACATTATCTATTACGCGGCCCCCAAGAAGGATTCCGACCGCCCCAAAGAGATAGACCCCGCCCTTATGGAGACCTTCGACAAGCTGGGCATCCCGCTCAGGGAGAGGGAAGTGCTCGCCGGGGTCAAGCCTAGAGGCAATGTGGCGGTGGATGCCGTCTTCGACTCGGTAAGCGTAGCCACTACCTTCCGCAAGACTCTCTCCGAGAAGGGAATAATCTTCTGCTCTTTCTCCGAGGCTGTGCGCGAGTATCCCGATCTTGTGAGGAAGTACCTCGCAAGCGTGGTGCCCGTAGGCGACAACTTCTACGCAGCCCTCAACTCGGCTGTATTCTCCGACGGTTCGTTCTGCTACATCCCCAAGGGGGTAAAGTGCCCTATGGACCTGAGCAGTTACTTCCGCATCAACGCATCGGGAACCGGGCAGTTCGAGAGGACGCTCATAGTAGCCGACGAGGGCTCGCAGCTCTCTTATATGGAAGGATGTACCGCACCTATGCGTGACGAGCACCAGCTCCACGCAGCTGTTGTGGAAATCGTGGTCGAGGCAGGGGCCGACGTGCGCTACTCTACCGTTCAGAACTGGTATCCCGGCGATGCCCAGGGCCGCGGAGGAATACTCAACCTCGTGACCAAGAGGGGAATATGCAAGGGCGAAGGCTCGCATCTCTCCTGGACCCAGGTCGAGACAGGCTCGGCCACTACCTGGAAGTACCCTTCGACCATACTCAAGGGCGACAACTCCTCCTCTGAGTTCTATTCGGTGGCCGTTACCAACAACCGCCAGATGGCAGACACCGGCACCAAGATGATACACATAGGCCGGGGAACCCGCAGCCGCATTGTCAGCAAGGGCATATCGGCCGGATTCAGCGAGAACAGCTACCGGGGTCTGGTGAAGGTTCTGCCCGGGGCCGAGGGAGCAAGGAACTATTCCCAGTGCGACAGCCTCCTCATAGGTTCCAACTGCGGGGCCCATACCTTCCCGGTAATAGAGAATTCCTGCCCGGCGGCAACGGTCGAACACGAGGCGACCACATCCAAAATCAACGCCGACCAGCTCTTCTACTGCACCCAGAGGGGTATTCCAGAAGAAGATGCGGTAGGACTCATAGTCAACGGCTATGCCAGAGAGGTCCTTTCGAGGCTCCCGATGGAGTTCGCAGTCGAGGCCCGTAAACTTCTTTCTTTGTCTCTTGAAGGTTCAATAGGATGATGGATTGGATTAATACAGTGCTCTTTACACTAGGCGCCGACAGGCCCGTGCTTCTGATAGACCTGATAGCTTCAGTATTAGGTCTTACAACTGTTTTCCTGGCAGGACGGAATTCCAAGTACAACTTCTGGGTGGGGTATCTGTACACCTTTGCCCTGATGCTGATGTTCCTGAACAAGAGCCTTTACGCATCTCTGCTGCTGCAGCCCATCTCGCTATCCATCAATATTCTGGGCCACTACCGCTGGACTCATCCCAAGAAACACGAGCAGAGTTCGCGCGACTCTTCGGCTCTCAAGGTGAGTATGCTCAGCTGGCCCGAGAGGGGGCTTTGCCTGCTTGCGGTTCTGATAGTGGCCTTCCTCTGGGGATGGCTTCTGGATTCGCTCTTCCCCGCCGACCCTCACCCGTATCTGGACAGCTGTGTCACAGTCCTGATACTGATGGCCCAGCTGCTCTCCGCCCTCAAGAAGTGGGATTGCTGGATTGCCTGGCTGCTCGTGAACATTACCCAGATAGCCCTGCATCTGAGCGTCGGGCACGTCTTTATGCCAATCGTATGCGCATTGTATCTTGCAAATGGCCTGTGGTCGCTGGTCAGCTGGATGAAACTATATAGGAAAAAAGCTTAGATATGAGTGATATTTTGTTGGAAATCAAGGACCTTCACGCCGGAATCGAAGGCAGGGAGATACTCAAGGGAGTTAACCTGACTATCCGACGCGGCGAGGTTCATGCCATAATGGGGCCCAACGGGGCCGGAAAGAGCACCCTGTCCTCTGTACTGACAGGAAAACCCGACTACAAGGTGCTCTCTGGATCGGTCACTTTCTGCGGAGAGGACCTTCTGGCAATGAAGCCAGAGGAACGCTCCTGGGCTGGAATCTTTATGAGTTTCCAGTACCCTGTTGAGATTCCCGGAGTCAGCATCACCTCCTTCATCAAGACCGCCCTCGCCGCCCATCGCAAGGCAAAGGGACTGCCTGAACTCTCTGCTGCAGAGTTCCTTAAGCTGATGCGCGAAAAGATGGATGCCCTGAAGATGAACGGAGAGTTCGCCCGCCGCGAGGTGAACGTCGGCTTTTCGGGAGGAGAAAAGAAGCGCAATGAGATATT
Organism: Bacteroidales bacterium; assembly: GCA_029009115.1. Lineage (GTDB taxonomy): Bacteria > Bacteroidota > Bacteroidia > Bacteroidales > UBA932 > Cryptobacteroides. The sequence continues at coordinate 11,161 of JAQXJU010000080.1, forward strand.
CCAGATGGCTATGCTCGACCCTCTTTTCTCAATTCTCGACGAGACCGACAGCGGCCTTGACGTCGATGCCCTGAGAATAGTAGCCGACGGGGTCAACGCTATGCGCTCTCCCGAGAAGGCCGCGATAGTCATCACCCATTACCAGAGGCTTCTGGAGTACATTGTTCCTGACATCGTCCACGTTATCAAAGACGGGCGCATTGTCCGCACGGGAGGATACGAACTGTCTCAGGAAATCGAAAGGGAAGGTTACGCGAACATCTGATGAGAAAGATTTTTGTAATAGGAAGGGATCCTGTGCCAGCAGAATTTGTCCTCGGTCCTTCCGAGAGCCTTGAGATTAGTCTCGTGGTGCTTCCCGGAGTCTCGTGCGAGGAGAATGTCCGCATCAGTCTCGACGGCGAGGGAGCCTCGGCCTCGGTGCGCGGTCTGTTCCTCTGCAAGGGCGACGAGAAGGTTACTCTCAACGTGGATCTGGTGCATGCCCGGCAAGGATGCAGCTCCGACCAGCTTTTCAAGGGGATAGCAGGAGGCAGTGCCAGAGCCTGTTTCAACGGAAGGATACTGGTAGTGAAGGATGCCCAGAAGACAAGGGCCTTTCAGGCCTGCCACTCTCTGCTTCTCAGCGACAAAGCCAGGGTCGAGGCCCGTCCCCAGCTTGAAATATACGCCGATGACGTGGAATGCTCGCACGGAGCCACGTCCGGCTCTCTGAACCCCGACGAGCAGTTCTATATGCGCTCACGCGGAATACCCGAGCAGGAAGCCCGCCGCCTTCAGATGATTTCCTTCCTCTCTGCGGTTATGGAAGGACTTGGCGAGGAGATGCAGGGCGAAATTCTGTCAGCGATATGATTCTGAAAACCAACGTGAAACTGAATCTCGGCCTGAACGTTCTCCGCAAAAGGCCGGACGGCTATCACGACCTGGAAACCCTCTTCATCCCGTACTTCGGGCTGGGAGACACTCTCGAGATAGAGCAGGCGCCTGCCTTTCAAATCTCTGTGGAGCCCTGCTCCTGGAATCCTCTGAACGACCTTAGCGCCAGGGCCTACGAACTTCTGCGCCGCGACTTCGACCTGCCTCCGGTTCGCATACGCCTCGAAAAGGGAGCCCCGGTAGGAGCTGGTCTCGGAGGTGGTTCGGCCGATGCCGCCTTTGCCCTGAGGGGTTTGTCGGAACTTTTCGATCTGAAACTCAGTTCTGAGCAGCTGGCAGGCTATGCGGCGGCCCTCGGGAGCGACTGCCCCTTCTTCATCTACAACCGTCCTATGTTCGGGAGCGGCAGGGGAGAGATACTCGAGGACTTTGATCTCGATCTTTCAGATTATGAGATTCGCGTTGAACTTCCTCAGGGGATTTCAGTCAGCACAAGGGAGGCCTACGCGGGCCTGACTCCACGAGAGAACGCCGAAACTGCCCCCGCAGGGCTGCCTCTGCGAGAGGCTCTCAAGCACCCTGTGGAAGAGTGGAAAGACCTTGTAGTCAATGATTTCGAGACGAGTGTATTTGCCATTTATCCCGAGCTTGCCTCTTTGAAGGCTTCTTTTTATGAGAGGGGGGCAGTCTATGCCGCAATGTCGGGTTCGGGCTCAGCAGTTTTCGGACTCTGGAAGCGCTGAACTTGCGCATATTCCGCTGAAGGCGGAGCGTATGTCCATACCATCGGTATAGAGTATGGTCTGTATCCCCTGTTTGCGGGCGGCATCGACATTGGCGGGAGAATCGTCGATGAACAGAATCTCCTCAGGCCTTGTGCCTATCCCCTCAATGGTAGCCCGGTAGATTTCGGGGCTGGGCTTGAGCATCTTCATCTGGAAGGAGAAGAAACACTTTTCGAAGGTGTCCCCGAAGGCAAGGCCCTCGTCGGCCATCATCTGCGAGAAGACCTGGCTCGACAGAATATTGTTGTTACTCAGCAGGAAGAGCCTGTACTTGCCCTTGAGGGAGCGGATGAAGTCCAGCATATCATAGTTGAGCCCGATGAGGAACTCCTTGAAGCAGTTAATAATTACCTCAGGGGTTGTCCCGGGGCGGCTGTGACGCAGGCACTCGGCAATGAACTGCTCTCCGCTGATTTTGCCGGCCTCGAGATCTCCCACGAAACCCTGCTGATGGTACAGATTCAGGAACTGGTCTATGTCTTCAAATCCGGCATCTTCCTTGAAGGCGCGTATGCATCGCTTTATGTCGAGTTGGAGGAGAACTCCTCCCATATCGAATACTACTGCTTTTATCATACCTTATTGCAAGTCTTTCCGCTTTTGCGGCTTTCGGACTGCAAATTTACAATTTTTAGCAGTATCTTTGCAAATACGCACTTTCGCAAAACCCCCGCTTTTGCGTATTGCGATGGTAAGCCTTGGTGGTGAAATGGTAGACACGAGGGACTTAAAATCCCTTGGCCCGAAACGGCCGTACGAGTTCGAGTCTCGTCCGAGGCACGAAAAAAACTTTGTAAGTTGCTGATTATAAAGCATTTTACAAAGTTTATTGTCTTTTATACAGTAAGCGTCTCAGCGATTACGTGTTGATATTGGTTCTGTCGTAGGCACTCCAGAAGGCATATAGGGCAAGCTCGTGAAATTCACCTTTCGGGCTGACCCCCGTCAGAATGCCCTCAGAGGCACATTGGCTTTAGAGGTGAATTTCACGGGTCGGGGCAACCCCTGTCAGAAGTGCTTCAGAGGCCGATTGAGGAGTCTCGTGAAATTCACCTTTCGGGACGACCCCCTTCAGAAGGGCTTCTGAGGCAGGTTGGTGTTGGAGGTGGAACGACTTTGTGTCCACCTCCGAGCCTTACCCCCTCTACAATGCCCTCAGAGGCACTTTGTGTTTTGAGGTGAATTTCACGGGTCGGGGCAACCCCTGTCAGAAGTACCTGAGAGGCCGATTGAGGAGTCTCGTGAAATTCACCTTTCGGGCCGACCCCCTCCAGAATGCCTTCTGGGGCACTTTCCTTTTTACCCAATATATAATGTACGTTCTGCCGCTGCAAGTTTTAGCTCAATAGAACTCCAAATCGCGCTTCACGCGACACGAAGTCCTGTAGCATTATCTGGAGATGATGACGGATATTTCAAAACAGTTACATAATTGGGAGAGGTCTTTGAGAAGGATAGAGCAGATGCCGGAGTGTGAGTGTGCTGCTGAATAAAGGGTGTATTCACAGAGTGCAACGTAGATCAGTTTAGTGCAGTCTGTCCTTGTATTATGCAATGCAGGGAAATAGTCGCCACGGTGTCAATGACGCTGAGGGTCAGAGGGTAGCCATTCTTGAGTTTCCTGTTGCCGCTGCGGAGCTTCGCTCATAAAAAAAGAGGCCGACCCTTTTAATCGACCTCTTATTCATTATAAATCATCTCCGTTAGCTGCGTTATCTTGATTTTCGTAAAACATCACAATACCATATTTACCATATCGCTCCGCTATCATATACCAAACAATTCCGTGGATTGATTTGTCTTTGAAGGCAAATGAGGCGTCATACCTCTTATTGTGAACGGCCATTTCGTAAGAGATATCCTCTTTCTCCCCTAAGGTGCTACCGTCAGCCACCTTATACTTTCCATTGTTTGAGAGCTGTTCAAAAAGGCGATTATAACGGATTTTGATGTTTGCCTCATCTGAATTCATATTCGCATCGACAATGGCTATCCTCCATACCCGATTGTTTACTGTCTGAACGGAAATGACTGCATTGATTCCGTTAAATTCACCAAAAAGAGCATCAGATGCTGCATCATACTCATATCCCTTTGCCTGTAATTTGGAGATCATTTCCTTTTTATTTCCATCAATGGGAATGCCGAGGAATTTGATAGTATTGGTGTCTTGGGCGATGGCAGCAAAGGTCATCACACAAAGAATAATTGATAGAACTATTTTCTTCATAATTATGATTTTATATCTACAAAGATAACAGTTCTTTTCAATAAGATAGCAACATCCGCTGTGTTAGTCAACACATACTATCATTGACAACAGGTTAATTGCTTCCCCAAAATAGTCAGTATAGGTTCAATTCCCAACAGGGGCACTTCTTTCCTCGGGGAATTCGGTCACCAGCCTTGATTTTTGGTCACTTTCGGTCGCATTTGGTTACTTTTTTCTGTGCTTGTAACCATCCAAGAGAGCGCTTGTCTTTATGTTCGGATCAAGTTTCTCCCCAGCCGAATCGCTCAGGTATTGGGGACGGGAGGGTACAGATGAATCGTAGTCGCTGACGTAAGTAAGGGCCGCTTTGACCAAATCTATACCCAAGGCATTCTCCAGACGGGCGATGGTTTCAAGCGTCATATTGGAACTGCCTTTAAGCAAGTGGGAAACATACTGCTGCGTACAGCCCATACGCTTTGCCAATTCAACTTGTGTGATAGACAGGTCGTCCATTGCGCGCAGTACCTGAAGTGTAATGTAGCGAGCATACTTGAGCCAATATTCGTTGTCTCTGCGCCACTGCGCATCTTCGCGCCAGCGTGAAGGGGTAGGAGACTGATGTGCCTCCAGGAATTCAATTGCCCTGCTCATTGTCTATGTAATCGTTAAAACCGTCCAAATCATATACGCCGTTGTCCAGCAAATAGTTTCTTACGCGCTCCAGCTTTGCCAGTTCTTCCAGAGTATGTCTGCGTTCTGCCATGGTTGCAGTTAGTTTTATGGCGCCACCCGTTATAAGGTACACACCCGACTCAATCTTAATAGCATATATCCTGAGCCATGATTGGTGTCGATAACTTCCCTCCCCATAAGCCTTCTCCCGACCCAATGTCATCTCCGAAAATCGGCTGTTCTCCAAATGCTTAAAGAGGAGATCCAGATTCGCATCAGGTGTTATGTCCATCATCACACATTCCAATCTCTTAGCTTCATCTATTGTATCCATAACTGCCTCATACACATCTGTGATGTGGAAATAGGAGGACAGATCTGCAAGGTTTTCCTGAAAGAAGGACCGTAGCCAACTCATATCATACCAAGTGGAAAACAACATATCAAAGCAATTGCTGTCTTCCCCATCATACTTCACAGCCCACAGCCGTTTATCTTCAAGTATCTTATCAAACGTCATACATCATCATTTTCGCAAAGATAAAACAATATCTGTATTGTACAATATTTATATTGTCTTTCATAGAAAGACACTGACTGACAGAAATGTTTCAGTAATGTTACACTAAAGAACGAATCCAGGTTGGCAACTATTTGACATTCAATTGGTTCAGTCCAATGGTTAGAGCACCGTCCAAGACAACCTATCGCCAAATAACCAAACAAAATTCCGCCAAACAGCCAAACGATTTTCCGCCAAATAACCAAATAGCCTTGTTTGTTTCATTTCCAATTCATATTTGAGCAGAAGAAAGTTCGCACAATGTGGGATGAGGAGAAGCAGGAGTGGTTCTTTTCGATTGTTGATGTATGCGCTGGGTAGTGTTTCATCGAGTGTGTCCGGAGCCGGTCCTTCGGACTCTTTAGATATGCAAATATTGAGAACCTCCCGGCTCCATTGTCCTTTGTTAAACTATCTTTATCGGCATAAATTTACTATTTTTGTCGTACAAACCTAGGCGCAGATAACTACGCTGCAAATCTAAGGTTTGCAGAAAAGATGTAATTATGACTGTTGTAAGCATACGCGATTTCAGAGCAAATCAAAGCAAGTATCTTGGACTGGCCGCCGGTGGGGAGAGCGTAATCTTGACCTCCCGCACAGGCAACTTCAAGATTGTGCCAATAACTGAAGATGAC